>CAZHHH010000051.1:0-5500 GCA_964532085.1 uncultured Marinilabiliaceae bacterium | reverse complement strand
TCAGGCATACTAATTCCGACATAGCTTGAGAACGGCGAGTATATAGTTTTATCACTAACGATGCTATATGCACCACTCTCCTCAAAAACTCGAGTTGTAAACTCCAGACTCAATTTTCCAGGAGGTGTTTCTGCAAAATTTAATTTGAGGTTAAAATTACCCTCACCATTTTGGGAAAGATTTGCTTTAAAAACAGATTCATCATACCCATCAAAATCTTTTGTGCTATCGGTAAATTTATAGTTATGGAATTTTTCAAAAGTTGTTCTTGCCGATGTGGCCGTAAGCTCTATATCAGCCTTTAAATTTGCAGCTGATGCACCGTGAAGCCATTCAGAATTCAGTTTAAAATGTTTACTATCTGAAGAATAGATAGTTTCTGGCAAGTTTAAGTTTATCTTTAGCCTATTAGGCTTAACAGTTTCTATTCTAATATTATGTGCAAAAATAGAATTACCAACTGTAGCCTTAACTCTATACATTCCAGTCTCTGCCTCTTCATCTGTTTTTGTGCCAAAAGTAAACACTCTATTTTCAGGGTGAGTTGATGTTTTACTATCTATCAATAGCCCTTTTGGATTAAAAAACTCAAATACAACAGGATGATTTTTTGGTAATTGGTTAAGTTTATCTTCAAGCATCATAGAGATATAGATAGAGTCGCCCGGTCGCCACACTCCACGCTCGCCATAAATATATCCTTTCAAGCCATCCTTAATTGTTTGACCAGACACATCAAACTTACTCACAGATAGCATTTCACTTGGATGAAGACGAAGATATCCTTTCATTTTTCCACTTTTCACAACGGCTAAAAATGGATATCCATCAACATTTATAGTAGCTTTCCCCTCCGAGTCGGTCTGCGTTGTAGCAATCTCTTGCAATTGGAAATTTAAGAGAGAAATTTGTCCATTCCTAATTGGCTCTGTTGTTTCAATATTAGAGAGATAGAACCACCAATCGTTAGAATTATTTGTTTTTGCAATAATTCCAATTGACGAAGCAATTATATTACAAGATGCGTATCTACTACGGGTATAATATGCTTGTGAACAAGGATTATCCCTATTTTGCCAATCCCAATAGCTATCATATGGCCCACTTCCCCAATAGTTGTATGGATTGTCCCAATAATCTTCATCATCTAATATTTCAATCTCTTCATTTTCAGCCTTTTTATCCTTTTCACGGCAAGGATAAATTGAACAGGGCATTGTAAATGCTATTTCTACTCGATAAATACTACCTGGGTCAGTTTTTATCATCTCTTTTAAATCAACAGCAAAGCTATTCCATTGGTTTAAGTCAAGAGACTTATCTGTGTCTAAATTAACAACTTCCTGATGAATCAATTTACCTGCTCGCTTCAATTCAGAAGAACCATCAAGCTCATTTGTTTGCAAAAAGAATGGTATATTATCTTCAAAAACTTTTATTACTCTAACAATAACAGCTTTAAGTCCAGTTGCTTTAAAATGTATCAATGTTTGGTTTGATTCTGGCAAAATTAATCCTTTACCCAAAATCTCAACCTCTGGTTTAGAAATTGTAAAACTGATAGAAGCTCTATAATTTCCATTCTCTAATTCATTTCCGAATTTATCTTTAATTCCGTTATGAATAATTGTTTTTACTTTTCCACTAAGTTTTTTCTGCGGATATATCTCTATAATATTCCCTTTTTTAAGATATTTGAACTCTAAATTATGTGAAAGTTCGATTAATCCATCAATATTTTGTTGTGGGTCAAGTTCGTCACTAAATATTACTTTAATCATTTGTCGAGGCTCTGAAACAGACTCCACATTATGAACTAAAAATTTACCAACTGCAGGTATCTCAATTTTATTAGTACCTTTTGAGTCAGAGCCAATATGTTTACCGTCATAATTGATAATTAGCTCTTGACTTTTTTCTGTTCGACGAATATTTTTAACTACAAAACCTATGTTATTCCCCTCTGGCGACTGCCATTCAACAGCTACAGCTTGACTATTTATATAAGCTTTCAACAGTTTTTCTGCATCACTCTTTGTTATACTATGAGTAACCTCAACATTACCTCTAACTGTATAAAATCTTTCACCTTTATCAGAAGTTGACTCTATGGGGAAATAATTTATCCTATAATTTTGAGGCAGTGTGGAGACTTCAAAGAAGAAATCGTCAGAGTCTTTATAAACTTTACTTGTCCGTATGGAAAATTTCCATTTTTGACCATAAGGAAGTTTTTGCGAAGACGTAAAATATACCACTCTGTCATTATCCCAGTTCCACTGTCCAGACAGCTTTGGCTCAACATCTAGATATGATTTAACTATACGCTGTTGCATACTTTTATCAGTTATTGGGTCTTTAAACTCAATAACAACCTTATCTGTAGTAGATATTACACCGGAAGTAAAGGCAGTAATATTGCTATTATAGGTCGAGTGATGAGTTACAACATCCTCTTTTTTTTGTTTACAACCCACAAAAAAGAGTAGTGATAAGGATAGAATTACAAATTTTGTTAGCGACTTTTTCATATTATTAAAGTTTAGGAAATTTTATTTACTTAAGGAACAGGGTCGTGTCCACTACCGCCCCACGGATTACAAGAACTTATACGTTTTATAGATAGCCACAGACCTTTAAATGGTCCGTGTTTTTTAAGAGCTTCAATAGTATAGACTGAACAAGAAGGCGTATATCGACACGATGGACCTATCAATGGTGAAATTGTCCACTGATAAAGTTTTACAGGTATAATTAATATAAAACTTATCCCTTGTTTTATTAAGTCAATCAGTTTTTTCATCGTTCTTGCTCTCTTTTTCAATGATATTTTTCATTCGTTTCACAACTTTCTCAAAAGAGCTGTTGCATTTATTATAGTCTACAATATCATTTGTTATATATATAAAACTAAAAACCAGCTTTATATCATCGTCGATTAAATCTACAAGTTTATATTTATTCTGCCTATAAACCTCTCTCACTCTACGTTTTAACAGATTTCTTCCAACTGCCTTTTTAACCCTTTTTTTAGGAATAGAAATTAAAATTTGTGCTTTTGCATCATCTTCTTCTCTTTTCATAAAAAGATATTGTATCCGAAAAGGAAAGGCCACAAAGGATTTCCCATTTTTAAAAAGCTCATCTATCAGCTTTTTATGATATAATCTTTCTTTCTTCTTTAGTGAGAAATCTTTTTGCATAATTCTATTTTTATTAAAATTACACTAAAATAATTGAATAAAAAAAGACACCTCAATTTATGAAGTGTCTTTTTTAATAATATTATAATAATTCTATTTATTATTCTCTTTTATATACATTTCTAAAGCCGCAGTCATAGACGGTGCTTGTGGCATTGGGGCTTCTATATCAAGCCTTAATCCAGCCTCGGTTACTGCCTTTGCTGTAGCTGGCCCAAAAGATGCAATCACTATATCTTTCTGTTCAAAATTAGGAAAGTTCTTAAATAGAGACGCAATTCCTGATGGACTGAAAAAGACGAGCATATCGTAGTCAATCTTCTTTAAGTCGCTCAAATCTGAACTAACTGTTCTATACAATATAGCTTTTGAATACTTCATCTTCGCTTTATCTAACGCATTAGGTATCTCTTGCTTATGGATATCAGAAAGCGGCAATAAAAAGTTCTCATCTTTATGCTTTTTTAATACACTTATTAAATCAGCAAATCTACCTGTAGAATGAAAAATTCTTCTTTTTCTATAAACTGTGTACTTCTGCAAATAGAAAGCTGTTGCTTCTGATATACAGAAATATTTCATAGAATCAGGTATTGCAATTCTCATCTCTTCAGCAATTCTAAAATAGTGATCAATTGCTGTCCTGCTAGTAAAAATAACAGCAGTATGATCTAAAATAGAGATTTTTTGTTGCCTAAATTCTCTAACATCAACTCCTTCTACTTGAATAAAAGGACGAAAATCTATTGTAACATTGTTTTGCTCCGCTAATTCAAAATAGGGAGACTTTTGTGTAGTTGGCTCTGGTTGCGAAACCAAAATTTTTTTTATTCTCAATTTACTTCAATTTTAGTTCAACATTGTTGGCGTAAACCCAACGTATTACTTGAACAGCACCTTATAAATCAAGGTAAGGGGTGCGATTTCTAGCGCGCAAAGATACAAAATAATATAGTAAAGAGAAAATATTGAAGTAAAATTATCCCTTATGACTCGTAACATTTGAACTAAATAAAAGAAGAAAAATATTACGATTAATGACTTAACTAAAATTAAAGTTTGTAATTGAGATCCAAACGGGATAAATGTAATAAAAGGAATTGATATAACACCAAAAACTTTGTAAATATTTTCAAACTGAAATAGATAATCTTTAGCAACTTGCTCTAAATTAAACAAGTAGCCCACCAACAAAAGAATAAAATGTTTTACAAAAACTATCGTTCCCAGCAATAAGAAAAGAAATAATAGCCCCATAAGCCCCATACTTTCCACTTGGGGGACAGGTATTATCGGTGCTAATTGATATAAAAATATAGACCCATTAAAGAAAAACAAAAAATATAATAATCGAGAGGGCAAGCGATTGGAAAGATTAGTATAGACATAATCTTCTGCATTCATCGTAGGAAATAAAAATGTTAAAAATGTTTCTCGTATATATTTATATGAAGTTATTCTTAAATAGCCAATTACAATAATTGGAAATAGAAGTATATAAAACATACTTGGAGTATTCAGTCCATATTCATTTGCTTGTTGAATTTTATTCTCACCACTATATGCTATGGATGTTGATGTTTTATCTTTACTCTTTTTTCTAGAATCTTTATCCTCTCTTATATGTGTGCTTGCATCTATGTTTAATATCTCCAAAGAATCAACCCCGCTAAAGGAGTGATTTTTAAATTTAGACTCTAAGGAAAAATCAAGCTCCCAATTGAGAGATTCTGTCTCTTTATCTCCTAAATTAAATCTTACTGAATCTTCGTGAGTAAATATGTAATTCTGTTTTACTAAAGGTCTTCTAACAACAGGTCTCGCAATAGGCTCAGGAACCTCTTCATCTACAAGAACAATCTGACGCTGAGGCACAATAATATTACTATCAATACCTCTATCAATTAAAATATTACTGTTGAATTTTGGTTTTGATAACAATGGGTTTAACTCTTTTTTTGCTCCATCCTGTTCTTCAGATTGTATCATCTATATAATTATATGTCTTAAATATATCACTTTTTTACTGATAATTATTTTACAGATGCAAAATTAATTACATCTTCTCCCCATCTCTCTTGGTTTTTTATGGATTCTAGAACTTCTGACGGAGAATTTACCATCTCCCAAACATCTAAATGCTCTGGATTCATAAACTTTTCATCAACCATTTTCACCATAAAGTCTTGCAACGAATCATAGAACCCATCACTGTTTAAGATCACAATTGGGTTTGGATACTTCCCTAATTTCTTAAGTGATACTACTTCCATTAGCTCTTCCAAAGTTCCAGTTCC
>CAZHHH010000050.1:0-17395 GCA_964532085.1 uncultured Marinilabiliaceae bacterium | reverse complement strand
TTATTTTATTTTTTATAATTAATATTTGCGATTTATAAATTCATTTCTCTGAATTTGATATTGCAAAGATTGGGAAAATTTAAATGCGACAAAATCCCATAGAGAGGGCATTTTATATACCATAAATATGGTATATGTGTGTAAATTGCTGTTGTTTAGAGGTTTGTCTTAAATAAAATATTCTATATTATCAATCCAACCTGATTTTATAGCATATAAAATGAGTTCTGAACTACTATTTACATTTAATTTTCTGAATATGTTTTTGCGATGAGTCATTACGGTATGAAAACTAATATGCTTTTCTGCAGCAATTTCTTTTGTGGTTAATCCTTCTGCTATAAGTTTGACAATCTCGTTTTCTGTAACAGTTAGTTGGGCAGTTCCTTTTATATTATTTGTTTTTACCTCCTCTTCTAAAAGGAGTTCAAAAACTTCGTCACTATAATATTTCTTACCTATTAATGTTGTTTGAATAGCTATAGATAGTTCGGCTTTATCAATAGTTTTATAGATGATGTTTTTTATTCCAATCAAATTAAGTTCATTAAAATCTGATTTTATAAGTTGATTTGTAAGAATTAATATTTTGAGATTAGGGTAGTTGTTTTTAATCTCTTCTAACGAATGAATTTTAGGATAATCAAATGTTGCAATGTCTGTTATAAGTAGACTAATACTGTTATTATCTAAAGTATGTATTAATTGACTGTATGAATTGGAGATTTCTATTAGATTGAACTTCTCATCTTTATCTAAAAATATTTTTAAAGATTCAGTAATTAAATATTGTGTATCAGCAATTATTATATTGATTTTGTTCATCTTTCTTCATTCAAAAAATTATTTCCTGAAAATATAAAAAAATAAATGATTTTATAATATAATGCATAGTATTTTAAGATGAAGTGGGTTGCACAATAAATTAATCGTCTGAATCTGGATTTATAAAATTTTGGTGATTACGTTGATTTTTCTTTTCATAATCGTCAAAAATCATTTTAATCGTTGGTTGATGATTGAAAAATAAACGGTTGCTAACGGTGATTAATGGTTTTTAACGGTCGCCCACGTAGGGGCGCCCCTACGTGGGCGACCGTTTTGATAAATGGGCGTCCGTTTTGAAAATGGTGACAATAATGATGGGTGCCACCTTGTTAAATAAAAAAAATCTCGCCTTTTGTAAGACGAGATTTTTATTTCGATTTTATATTCTATTATCTAATTTACTTTTTTCAAATATTTGAATAAATCACTTTTTGTGGATAGAATAACTTGAGTTTTATCATCTAATGATTTTTCAAATGTTTCCATAGATTTCATAAATGTATAAAGTTCTTGTGCACTTCTGCTTTTATTGTATGCTTTTGCGTATATATCGGCAGCTTCTGCATCAGCTTTACCCATAATCTCCTCAGCTGTTCTGTATGCTTCAGATTGTATTGTTTTGAGGTCACGTTCTTTTTCTCCATTGATTCTAGAAGCCTCTCCGAGTCCTTCAGAACGGAATTTTTCTGCAATTCTTGTTCTTTCACTAATCATACGATCAAATACTTGTTCACGAACTTCAGGTACATAGTTGATTCTTTTTATTTTGAAATCTAAAATTTTTATACCTAAATCTTCTGTCTCTTTATTGGCAGTTTCTAAAATCATTTTCTGGATTCTTTCTCTACCAATTTCAATAGGAATAAGAGTGTCACCAATTAGCTCACCAATCAAATCAGCTTGAAGTGGTGTTCTGTTTGTTGTTCTGACAGCCTCTTCAAGTTCGTGAGAAGCAATGTGGTCACGTGTCTCTCCATCTAAAATATCTGCTAATCTAGACATTGCACCACGCTCATTTGTGAGACGTATAAAGAATTTTAGTGGGTCAACAATTTGCCAACGGGCATAAGTGTCAACAAAAATAAATTTTTTGTCTTTAGT
Organism: uncultured Marinilabiliaceae bacterium; assembly: GCA_964532085.1. Lineage (GTDB taxonomy): Bacteria > Bacteroidota > Bacteroidia > Bacteroidales > Marinilabiliaceae > CAZHHH01. Next base: position 15,466 of record CAZHHH010000050.1, on the reverse strand, counting down.
TGGAATTTGATTTGCATCACCATCCCACGCTAAAAAACGTTTTTCAAAATAGTTCGCTTTTTGTATAAATGGCACTTTAAAATGTAAACCAGCATTTACAACAGCATCACCAGTTGGTCGTCCAAATTGGGTAATAACCACTTGGTCTGTCTCTCTAACTATATATGCACTTTCAAATAATAGAGTTGCAGCTATAGCAATAAGTATAGTGAGTAAAATTAATTTTTTGTTTTTCATTTTCTTAATTGTTTGATTTGTTGGCTTTTTCTAACTGCATTTGCAAAAGTGGAATAACATTATTTCCCTCTTGGTCTGTAATGATTTTATTACCTAAAGTTGGTAATATTCTTTGCATTGTTTCAAGGTAAATTCTCTGTTTTGTAACTTCTGGAGCTTTAATATATTCTCCATACAGAAGATTAAAACGAGTTGCTTCACCTTGCGCAGTGTTAATTCTAGCGATTGCGTATCCTTCTGCCTTTTCAACTGTTTCTTTAGCCTCACCGTGAGCACGAGGTACAACTTTATTATATTCCGATTTAGCTTCGTTTATAAGAGTTTCTTTCTCTTGTTGTGCTTGGTTTACGGCATTAAATGCAGCTTTTACTTCTTCAGGTGGATTAACGTCTTGCAATACTACTTGCTCAATTCTTAAACCAAGTTCATATTCGTTACATAAATCTTGAATTAAATCTTTTACACTTTGTGCTATTTCTGTTCGCCCTATAGTTAAAACTTCATTTACAGTTCTGTCTCCAACTATCTGACGCATTGATGATTCAGAAATGTCTCTAAGTGTTAGTTCTGGTTCTTTAACTTTAAAAAGATATTTGTATGGGTCATTAACACGAAACTGAACAACCCACATAACATTTGCTAAGTTTAAATCACCTGTTAACATAATAGACTCATCGTCAATACTACGTTTGTGTCCGCTTGAACGAGAACCATATCCACTCGTGCGGAATCCAAATTCCAACTTTTGTTGTCTTTCAATTGGAACTTTTACAACTGCTTCAAAAAAAGGAATTTTGAAGTTTAAGCCAGGATCGGCCATTCTCACATATTTGCCTAAACGTGTAATAATACCAACTTCTTCTGGCTCAACTTGGAATAAACCACTCCAAGCAAACAGAGCAACAACGAAGATTACTGTTATTGTTTTAATATTTTTAATGATTTTTTGAATAATAGGTGGCATCTCTTGCCCCATAAAAGGTTGATTACTCATATTTTAAATTAAAAGTGAAAAATTATGTGGTCTTTAACTTTATAAAGATACTATTTTTTAATTGTTTTTTATAAACAAACTCTTCTTTTATCAGAAACTATCAAAATCAGAATCATCAAGTTCAAATGATTTATCTATTTTGTCAATATTACTTGATATTTCACAAGATGGTGCTTCGTTTGTTTCTTCATTTTCATCTTGCTTGTCTGATGTTTCTTGTGTATCTGTTTTTTCTTTATCCATAAGTCTTAATTATATAATCATTTTTTGTAAAAAACTTCTAACTGAATCAACAGTTTCTAATTTATATTCTGCCAAGGTTTCTTTAATTCCTACTTTTATTGTGATAGCTTCTTTTGGTAATTCTTTAAATAAAAATTCATCTGTCCAATCGTCACCAATTGCCATAATAAAATCAGGCTTATTATTAACTAAGAATTTGTTGGCAGCTGTTCCTTTATTTATTCCGCCTGTTTTCACTTCTATTACTTTGTTCCCTTCCATTATCTCAAGGTTATGATTGGCTATCAATTCTCTTAGTTCATTTTTTAGTTCTCTTGCTCTAAGTTCACCTAACTCGGAGTCAGCATTTCTATAGTGCCAAACTAAAGAATAATTTTTCTCTTCAATAAACGTTCGTGGAGTTCTATCAACATATCTTTCAAGATTTGGCCTTATCATTGGCTTCCATTCATCGGTTGTGTATGTAAGCATTTCCCAATCTTCATCAATTCGTTTAAGCCAAACACCATGTTCACAAATGAGATTTACATTTTTGTTTTTAAACCATTTAGAAAGCGTTTCTTTATCTCTTCCACTAATAATCACTACTTTGTTATTTGGTTCAGATGATAAATTTTCAATTATTTTATATAACTCTTTGTCTGGGTAGACTTTTTGTGGATCTGATTGAAATTTCATTAGCGTCCCATCATAATCTAAAAATATAATTCTCTCATTTGATTCTTTATATTTAGATATAATATCATTTCTAAGTTTGGAAGTTATTTTTTTAGATAGAAAATCTTGTTGGATTTTTTCAACTTTCTCAAGTGATTCTACAAAATCTTTAGACCATCTAAAGACGTTATATCTTTTAATCCTTTCTCTCAAGGCTATCATCCTTTTATTCTGTTCTTTTTTGCTCATTTCTAGAGCTTGAGCTAAAGCTTTAGCAACTTCTTCTTCGTCATTTGGATTTATAATTATAGCCTCACCCATCTCTTTTGCAACTCCTGCCATTTCACTAACTATGACAACTCCATTATTGTGTATCCTGCAAGCTACATATTCTTTTGCAACTAAATTCATCCCGTCTCTAGTAGAGGTGATTAGCGCAACATCACTCATGCTATAAAGCTCTATAAGACTCTCAAAGGGCATACTTCTATAGAAATACCATACAGGTGTATAGTTGATGTCTCCATATAATCCATTTATGCTACCAACTAACTCTTCTACCTCTTTTTTTAATAGTTGATAATGAATTACTTGATCACGAGATGGTACAGCTAATAAGATTAGTGATACTTTACCTCGATATTGAGGATTGTTTTCTAATAAGCGATTAAAAGCATTTAATCTATTAGGTATTCCTTTAGAATAATCTAATCTATCAATTGACAAAATCAATTTTCTTTCAGGGTCAGTTAAAAAATACTTTTCTAATTCTGTATGAGATTCAGAACGCTCTTTTATATGTTTATTATGAATTTTAGAAGTTGCCTCTTCAAATTTCTTGTAATCAATTCCCATTGGAAAAGCGTCAGCAAGAATTATTCTACCATCAACATGTATTTCATTAAAGTCAACATCATATCCTAAAATTCTTCTAACGCTACTTAGAAAATGCCTCTCATAATCATAAGTATGAAATCCAATTAAATCAGCTCCTAGCAAGCCATTTAATAACTGCTCTCTCCATGGAACAATTCTAAATATCTCATATGATGGAAAAGGAATATGCAAAAAGAAACCAATTTTTATTGTGGGGTTTGCTTCTTTAACCATTTGTGGTACAAGCATTAACTGATAGTCGTGTACCCACAAATATTCATTATCTTTTATAACTTCAAGGGTTTTGTCGGCAAACTTCCTATTAACTTCCACATAAGCTTCCCAAAGCTGAGGATTAAAATCAGCATATTGTGGAAAATAATGGAAAAGTGGCCAAATTGTGTTGTTACAAAAGCCCTCGTAAAAATCTTCAATCTCTTTAGATGATAAATCTACTGATAAACAACCCTCTTTTTGAAGTAACTTGTTAATGATATTCAAATGTTCTTTTGAATGTAAATCATTAGCAATACCTGTCCAACCTATCCATGAACCTTCATATTCTTTATAAACAGAGTTCATTCCAGTTGCTAATCCGCCAACACTGGGGGTTAGCGAAGGGTCTTCATCTTCATTAAAGTCAATACTGTAGGGTAATCTATTTGAAACTATATGTAATTTTTTCATTATAAGTATTTTTTATATTTTAAAATGTTTTATTATTTTAATTTATAATAAATATGTTGTAAATGTTAAATTATGAAAAAAAACTGAGTTCTTAAGGATTTTCTTTGTTTTTCTTTTATTTTAGTATGTTTTGAATTAGTGATTTAATTCAAAATTTATCAAAAACTTTTAATAAATAATAATATATGAAAGATTGTAAAAAAGAGTTGGATTATGGTGTTATAGGCAATTGTAGAAGTGGTGCTTTGATTTCAAAAGAAGGTGCAGTTGAGTGGCTCTGTTTACCAAAATTTGATTCTGGTTCTGTGTTTGCTAAAATTTTAGATGAGGATAGAGGTGGAAGTTTTGAAATAGAGGTTGAGAATAAATCTTCTATAACTCAAAGATATGAGCAAAATTCTAATGTGCTAATAACTCAATTTATGACTTATGATGGTGGTTTTGAAATTCATGATTTTATGCCACGCTATAAAATGGATAATGGATCTTATTATAGACCACCTGATGTAATTAGATATATAAAACATATATATGGATCACCAATTGTACGTTTCAAATATAATCCCAGATTAGAATATGGGGAATATAAAACTAAAAGTGAAGTTCACAAAAGTTATATTAAATCTTATACAGAGTATGGTGAATATGATTCAATATATCTATATTCTAGTATAAATATTAGAGATATTGCAGATAGTCAGCCTGTTAAGATTGAGGGGAATCAGTTTGTCCTTATTAGCTATAATCAAAAACTTTTGAAACAAGATTTGGCTAGGTCTTATATGAAACTTGTTAGAACTAATGCTTATTGGATTACTTGGGCAGATAGAACAACAAAATTCTCTAATTATAATGAGCAGATAAACAGAAGTGCTCTAGTTTTAAAACTTCTTAATTATGATAAGAGTGGTGCTGTTTTAGCTGCTTTAACAACATCATTACCAGAGACAATAGGGGAGGTTAGAAATTGGGATTATCGTTTTTGTTGGATACGTGATGCTTCTATGGTTGTTAAAATAATGACAGATATTGACCACTATAAAATGGCTCAGAGATATCTGAAATTTATTACTGATGTATTACCAGAAAAAGATGAGAAGATGCAGATTATGTATGGCATTAATGGTGAAAAGAAGCTAACTGAAAAGGAACTGACACATCTGAGTGGTTATTGTAATAGTGCACCTGTAAGAATAGGAAATGCAGCATACAAACAGAAACAGCATGATATATATGGTATTTTAATGGATGTTATCTACCAGCATTTTAATCTATTTTCTATTTCGCTTGAACATAGTGAGGAGTTATGGACTATAACTCGGAATATAGTTAGTGCAGTAGAGAAAAATTGGAAAAAACCTGATAAAGGAATTTGGGAAATTAGAGAAAATGATAGACATTTTACATTTAGTAAAGTGTTGTGTTGGGTTGCTGTAGATAGAGCGATAAAAGTAGGACAAATTTTGCAACAAAATAGTATTATAGATTCTTGGATTGGTTTAAGGGATGAAATAAAGAAAGATATTTATGCTAAAGCATGGTCAGATAAAAAGCAATCTTTTACTCAAGCTTATGACTATGAAGATCTTGATGCCTCAATTTTGTTGATGGAATCTTATGGTTTTATTGAAGCTGATGACCCAAAGTATAAATCTACTGTGCTGTCAATTCAAAAAGATTTAGAACATAAAGGATTGATGTATAGATATAAAAATGAAGATGATTTTGGATTGCCTTCTTCAGCATTTACAATTTGTTCTTTTTGGTTGGTTAAAAGTTTATATAAAATTGGACATAAAGAAGAGGCGATAGAAAAGTTTGAAAAATTGATTAGCTATTCTAATCATCTTGGTCTTTTTAGTGAGGATTTGGATTTTGAGTCTAAAAGAATGTTGGGTAATTTTCCACAAGCATATTCGCATTTAGCACTTATAGAGACTGCCATTGAGCTTTCTGGTGGTAAATTGAGCAAAGATGAACTTCTTTTACAGATAATTCATTAATTATCAATGAGCTTTTCAAATTGCAGTTTAATCTAATTTTTTATAATTGCTTTGAACATAAACTCTTGAAAATAAAAAAAGTCAACCAAAATTACCTGATTGACTTTTAGAAACTGTAAGAGATTATAAAAATTCTACACGAGAGATAAAGTCGAAAATCTAGCATATGTCTTTTATTTTCTATTAATTCTTACAGTAACAGAAATTTGCTTTTCTGTATGTGCTTCGGCATTAACTCTGTTTATTTTCAAAGAAAATAGGTCTGTATGACCAAGTTGAAGGAACTTTGAAATTTGCTCATTCTCGCCTCTTGGAATATAACCTAACATAGTTCCTTTGTAAAGAATTTTTACCGCATTTGGGTCGTGTCCATTGGTTGGTTCTGCTTCAAGAGTTATGGTTGTGCCTATTTTTAACTCATTAAAAACATCCAACCCATCCCAGTATGTAAAACCGGCGATGTAAAAAGTGGAATAGTGTCTATTTACCATAATATTTGATTTTAAATGTTATGCAATAAATATAGAATACAACTGTGCATTCTATCTGCATTACAATGAAAAAAGTGTTTTTTTATTTGTAATAACTTGGAGAAGAATAAAAATAGCGCATCTACTATTTTGATTTTATCGGCAAAATTATTAGATTTTTTTGATAAAGTAAAGTATGGGTTATAAAATTTATAGTCGAGACGCAAGGCCGTGTGTCTCGACTTATTAATTCATAAACAGAGCAATCCAATTTAACATCTCTTTGTATTGCTCTCCATTTTTGGTTAACCAATCTATTGTATCGCCTTGGTATCGGCTGTAAAGTATATGTCTAATCAATGGTTCTGAAAAATTTTGTTTGGAAATATTTGAGAAAAAGTCTAAATAAAATGCCCACGATGGATTTACTTTAATAAACTCTTCATTTTCCATCTCTTTCAAAAGTTTAACAAATTGTGAAACTATCCATTCATATTTATCTTCATTTTCGGTGATTGGTTGTGGCTGAAAGTCAATTTTCATAGCATTATCTCGATGTGATTTGCTATTTCCTTGTTTTATTTTGCTCCAATCTTGAAATATATTTTCTATAACAGCCACTAAATCGGGGCTTTGATAACTGTCGTGATATAAAACTAAAAAGTAGGCAACAGGCAGTAGAGCTTTAAGATTTTCTCCATTTTGATACATCTGTTCCCCTAAAAGTAAATGAGATTCTACAAATGATGGTTCTAAATATATTGAATTTAAAAGTTCTGTTTCTGCATTTTTTAAATTTTTAGGAAAGAGTGTTTTTGCCAAATAATATCTCAATAGATAGTCGGTAGGATATTGCTTAACTCCTTGTTCTAGCCATTTGTCACGCTTTTTATAATTTTTAAGTTCATTGTATGACAGTGCACCAGCAATCCACCCATTAGGCGAGGTGAGTTGACTCTTTCTTATTCCTTTCTTAGCCCATTTTATAGCTTTTTTATATTCTTTTTTTTGAAAATATCCCAATGCTATTGCACCAATTACCTCGTTGTCTTTTGGTGAAATTTTATTTTGTTTATGCAGTAAAATTAATGCTGAGTCTGTTTTTCCAACGGTGGAAAGATATTCTAAGCCTTGCTTTTTTAAGTCTATATTGTTTTGGCTGTAAATAACACCAAAGAAAAATGTGAAAATAATCACTAAATAATGTTTCATATCTATTTTATAATAAATGTTTGTGAACTGCTATGTCCCGAAAATTCAGGTGCATAAAAACAGGAAACTTTTGTTGGTCCGTTAGTTATTTTTCCTTCCATCACAACAGTTGACTCATATTCCAATCTGTTTTCACCTTTTGGTAGTTGTGTAATGAAAAAATCAATTCCACTGTCTTTAGTTGATTCATAATATCCGAATCCGCTCTGCCATCTGTAACCTGAAATTGTATTTGTAGGCTCAAAAGCTGATGCACGGGGCGACTCAACGTGAACAAAATCTAAAGCTTGAGGTGTAACAATTTCAATTCTTGTCAAGATTCTATCACCTTTTTTCAATATGGTTGAATTATCAATCTTTTCCCAAACTTCTTTTCCTTTCTCTATAGTTCGTTTATAGAAAGTTCGTTTTAAATCCAAAAATCCACCCTCCTCAACCTTAGATTCTTCTCCAAAATAGCTTAGGTGCATTGATGCCCAACTAGGAGTATCTGACTTTTTATCAATGGTAATTTTGCCCATTTTTGATTTAATCTCTTTGCCTTGCCAGCTTTGAGATATGTAGCCTAAAGCATCAATTTCATCTGAATTATCAATTGTTTTTCCACCAATTTTGATAATATCATCATTTGTTTTTGAGAAATAATTCTGATTGGCAGTTGCTAAGATATAGACAGCATCAGTTGTTGCTTTGATGCTATTCCACGATTGTGCTCGTTTTTGATTAATTATCCAATTTTGAATTTTCCCTATTTCATCATCATATTTTCCTGATTCTCTAAGCGCTTCAATTGCTGAAACGTGAGTCTCAATTGGTGAAGAATGCCAATATGGAGAATTTTCTATTTTATAATAATAGAAATTTTTTTCTTGTGTAATTAATCTTTCTTGCAACGACTGTAATATCTCATCAGCTAAGCTGTTGTTGCTTCTCATTAAAATAGTAGCAACCATAGATTGCAATTGAATATTATCTGTTGGAATATTATCTGAAATTTTCTCTATCCAGAATTTATGATTTTTAAGTTCCTCCTTGTAAAAACTTAAAGCATAAATAGCCTTAACTGTTTGATATGATGGAATTATATCTCTCTCTTTATTAATTTCTTTTTGCTTTTTCTCTTCTTCTTTCAAATAATTATTCAACCAATTAACTGCTTTTGATTCACTGTCTTTAAAATCTTTACTAAATTCAATTCCTAATTTATTTAATTTTCCAAATCCGGTAATTATTTCTATTGTAATATATGGCGACTCTCTATCTCCGGAGAACCACGCCCAAGTGCCGTTATCTAATTGGCGTTCTTGTAGTTTTCTGATTGAAAGTTCAAGTTCATTATTAAGATTTGTTTCGTTTGTAAAATTTGCTAATCTTAATTTTTTCTCTGTTTCACTTTCTGCAATGTTTATCCACGGTGTGGCGGATAAGAGTGTGGATTTTAGCTCAGGATTCCTTTCCAATGCTGATTTTAAGGCATCACTGTTTTTTGGCAATTTGCTCCAGCTATTAAGTGTCTCTTTAATATTTGGATGCTCTTTTAATATCTGCTTTGCAATGAGGGCAGAGAAGATGCGGTTAAAAATTTGGTCACTATTTTCATACGGACGCTCGGCAATCCACGGTAATACTGACAAAACCTCCCACGCAGCATTTGCGGTATAGGTAAAAGTGAGATTTTCATACTCTTTTTTATCGCCTTTCGTCAGTTTTTCAAGTTCAAAATTGTGTTTGCCCTTGTTATATAAAAAGAGTGGCAATGTCTCTGTCAGATACACTTTTGATAATAAAACAGGAATTAAATGTGTCTCACCATCGCTAAATTTATCGCTGTTTGCAGTGATTGTAACCTCTAAAAGAGAGAAGTTGTCAGGAATTTTAATTTCCCATTTTACATTTTGACTTTCAGAATTGTTTATTTCCCATTTGATTGCTTTTGTTGGAATAATATCACCTGTTTTTAAATCTTTTACAATGATTTTTGCATCACCGTTTAAAATTGCATCACTATTGTTTATTATCGATGCATTGAAAGATAAAATATCTCCTTGTCGCACCACGCGTGGTAAGTTTGGAATAACCATCAACTGTTTTAAAACAGTTATATATTCCTCTGTTGTAGCCGAACGTCCATCTTTTCGATGAGCCAAAGCCATAAAACGCCATTTTGTAAGACTTTCGGGCATTGTGAATGAAATGACAGCTTTGCCACTATCGTCAGTTTCTAAAAATGGATAGAAAAATGCAGTTTCTTGTAATTCGGTGCGGATTTCAATATTATCTGTAATTTCAGTTATTTCTTTTTCTTTGATTTCCTCCGCAATATTTTGTACAGCTTCGTCTGCTAAAATACCAGCTTTTGGCGCACCTGTGAACATCATCCTATCTGTTGATTGTTTTAGACTATAAAATATTGGTTGATGAGTTGAAAAATTAATTGAATTTCTCCAGAAAAAATAAGGATAATCTTCAGCCACGAAAGGTTGGTAATAAATTCTATTAACTCCATAATTACTATTTAACGAACTGCCTGTAACTTGCCATTTGTTAAAAGATTTGTATGAAGTAAAAGGATTGAGATATAGTGAGTTCTTAGCAAATTTATCCAATGATGAATCATATAAAAGTGCCAAGACTTCTCCTTTTTCAGGTTTGTTGTTTCCATTGTAAAATGATATTTCCCACTTCTCATCACTGCCGGGTGTTGTTTTATCTCTATAACTGCTAAGTTTTAAATTAAGAATATCACTTTTTTTTTCAACAGTTATATTGATGTTTTTTTCATAAACTCTATTGTTCTTAATTATAATTGCTTGTATATCAATATTACCATTTGTCTTTTCGGGAATTGTATAATTGATTGTTTCCCACTCTTTGTTGAGTGAAATTCTTTTATCTTTTAAAGTTTTGCTGTCATAAGAAATATTAATATAAACAAGTGCATCATAAAAACCACTACCAATATTAATTTCAACATTCTCTCCAATTTCAGCAACTGTTTTGTTACTGAAAATTGTTAGTGGCTCATCAAGTTGATATTTGCCATCTGCCTCATTAATAACAGAAAAGTACTTTGTCTCTAATAACTCTTTTTTATCTGATGAACTATAAATTTTAATTTTATAAATTCCTGTTTCATTTATGTTTAAATTGATTTTATCTTCCTTGTTGATAAATTTATTCTCATTAACTACCTCTTTCTTAATTTTATAATTATCTCTTTCTAGTTTACTATTTTCAAAAGTAGATTTAGAAATTATAGTGTCTGGTTCATCCCAAAGTCTGTAATTTGCAGGAATATCAGGTACATTTAATTTACTAACTGTATAATAAATATTCTCACTAACTTTTTCCCCACTCATATTTTCCAATGAGATTGATAGCTCAACACTTTTATTCTCTTGCAAAATTGTAGTTTCGTCTATTTTAGCATTTGCTCTGAATGCTTGATTAGAAAGAGTTACCGTTTTTGTTGATGTAACAGTTTCACCTGATGGTGAAGTAACATCAACTGTTATGATAAAATTATGAGGGATTTGTTCTGAAATGTTTTTCTGTTTCTTTGCCTTAAAATTAATTTCAACTTCACCCTTTTCATTTGTTGTTCCGGTGCCACTTGTTAAAATCGTTTTGCGCATTGGAAAATAATAACGCCAAAAGCTAACACCTTGCTCAATTTTCCAGCTCACTTTTGCATTTTGTATTGCATAACCAGCATATCCTTTTGCAATTGCAATAACAGATATTGAATCGCCAAGTTGTTTTATATCCTCAAAAGGATTAAAAGTAACCTCCATTTTTGGGCGTTTATACTCTTCAATATTAATGCTTTTTGATGCTTTGTTGGTTCTAATTGAAAATCTGCCTGTCAGTATATCATTGGGAATCACAAAACTACCACTGATTGAGCCATATTTGTTGGTCTTTAAATTCTGTTTGCTAATTTCCTTCCCATTTACATCGTTGAATGTGATATTAATTATTTCATTTTCAATACTATTTGCGGTTTCGCCGTCACTGTTTAATGAGATGATTTTATAAAAAACAGTTTGCCCTGGCCTGTAAATAGCTCTGTCGGTAAAAATAAAATGCCTTGTTTGGTTAGTTTTATTATGTTGGCTGTTCCACAGATAGTTAGAAGAGATTAATCTATCATTACCTTTTTCTAAAATAATATCATAATATCCAAATTTGTCATCAATTTCAATTATGCCTTCACCTTGATTATTGGTTTCTATCTTTGAAATTACCTCCAATCTTCTTTTTGAAAAATTGTTTCTGTATGCAGTTAACTCAATATTTTCAATAGGTTTGCCTGTAGTTGAATTTATAGCTGTGAAAATCTGTGAACCAAACAAATGATTCTTTGATATATAAGAGATGTTTGTAGATTGAAAAGGTACAATTTGATATATTTTATGTTTTTCAATTTTGCCTTTAAATGGCTCAGGAATTATGAAAAGCACAAAATGTCCATATTCTTTTGGTATATCTATTGAAAGCTCTGCACTGTGAATCAAGAAATCATTGTATTGAGGTAGTGAAATTGTCTTGTTTTTAACTGCTTTGTTTGTATTTATAATCTTTTCTATATTTGATTTGAAATTTTCTCCATTTGGTTTATTTACTTCAAAAAGGTATAAATATATTTTTTCTATGTTTTTATATTTTAAATTAAAAACAAAAGGTTGATTTGGCAATATTAAAGTCTCATTTTCTATATTTATTTGTTGTCTTTCAATGTTTTTGATTAATGTTTTTGCCATTTCTGCACCTTCAGATTTTGGATTTTTTTCAATAGATCCAGAAGCAAGTTGCCACGCTTTTATTAATGGATTAAAATCATTATTGTCTTCATAAGGCATTGAATAGTAGAGATTAGCCTGCTCGTAAAGTAATCTGCTTTCAATTTCTAAACCTTTTGCAGTTGAAATTAAATTTGTCAGTGATTCTTCAAATCTTAAATTTTTATCATCACCTAAATATTTCTCTTTAAACCAAAGTAATCTGTATAAATCAGCATCAATTAAAGCCTCTTTATCATTTCTCAATTGCGTAAATTCAATCCATTCTTTAAATAGATTAATAGCCTTTGCATTTTCAAATTCTTTTTGATTTTCTGAAATATTTATTTTTAAAAAATCATTTAAACTCCCAAGTAACAAAGTATCTGAAAACAGACTACTCTCTTCATTTGGAAAATGAAAAATATTATCATTAGTGAGAGTTTCGAAAGCATCTGTTACCAATAAATCATATAGAGTAGGGCGAAATTTTATTTTATTTGATTTTGAATTTAAAAGAATTTTGTACTTATCGCTCTTCTCTTTTTGCAGTAGTAGTGGATTCTCCAATGATGCTAAAATGTGATTTTCAGTCTTATTAGCTAACTCTTTAAACCCCATTTTTGTAATATCAAACGAGCCTGTTTTTACATCTCCTTTTGACATAAGCTGCCATCTGTTTGCCTCTATGTATGATTTGTAAACCTTAGAAATATACTGATGTGCAAGTTGTTTTGCTGGTTGCCAAAGTGTTTCGGTCTCTTTTTCAATTTTATTTATGCGCTCGTTTAATGAAACATCATTTATTTCACCTTCCAACTCAAATTTGTCAATAAATGCCTTTATAAAATCAGCACTATTTTGTTCTTTTTTACTTAAAAGATATATTTCATCAACAACTTTTAAAGCGGATTTTGGTAATCTTTTATTTTTAAAGCCCTCAACTTCTTTCCATTTGTTTTCATATTTGGAATTATTATTATGTGCAAATATTGCTGATAGAGTGAGGCTTAAAATGGTTAGTAGAAATATCTTCTTCATCTCTTAAAGATTTTATTTGTTTACAATATATCTAAATGCAAATAATGAGCCAAAGAGAAATTTTCATAAAAAAAGCCACCCAACTCTGGATGGCTATTTTTTTTCAGCAAAAATTGTTCCCTACTTAATATTCATCTTCATTAAAGAAGAAGTCATCTTTTGTAGGATAATCAGGCCAAATATCTTCAATACTCTCATAAACATCACCTTCGTCCTCAATTTCTTGAAGATTTTCAACTACTTCTAAAGGGGCGCCAGAGCGAATTGCATAATCAATTAACTCCTCCTTTGATGCTGGCCAAGGCGCATCTTCTAATTTTGCTGCCAATTCTAAAGTCCAATACATATTACTTGCTTAATTTTTAGATTGTTGACAATATTTTTAATTATATACTCTCTAACAAAATGCTTTTTTGCGAAATTATAAAAAATTATCAATCTTGCAAGGGAGCAACCCAGGGAATTTCATCTATTTTGAAAAAATATGTTAAATATCTTGATAAAACAAAGAAATAGTCAGATAATCTATTTATATATTTTACAACCCACTCATCTACTTCCATAGTTTCTGCCATTGTGATTATACGTCTTTCTGCTCTTCGGCAAATTGTTCGGCAAATATGACACTGTGCAACAGTAGGATGGCCACCAGGAAGAACAAAGTTACTTAATTTAGGTAGTTCACTTTCTAAACTATCCATTTGTAATTCCAAAAATTCAATCTCTTTGTCATCTTTTATTAATCGATTTCTTAAATCACTAACATCACTATCAGTTGCTAAATATCCACCAATAGTAAAAAGTTGATTTTGAATTCTTATTATAGATTCAATATTTTTCTCTCCAATTGGATATGAGCGAATCATTCCAATATTTGTATTTAGCTCATCAACTGTCCCATAGGCTTCTAGCCTAATGTGATTTTTAGGAACTCGAGTTCCACCTATCAAGGCAGTTGTGCCTTTGTCACCAGTTTTGGTGTATATCAAGCTTTTTTTCATAATTTATAATCTAGTAAAAAATAATATAGAATTTACTCAACAGCAAAAAAACTCTGTTGTTCATAAGAATGTAAAACTATTTTATTCTTTCGTCTATTTCAATCATTCCGTCGCGCAATCTTATTATTCTATGAGCGTGTTGTGCAATATCTTCTTCGTGTGTAACTAGTACAATAGTATTGCCTTGTGCGTGAATTTCATTAAATAGTCGCATAATATCAATTGAGGTTTTTGTGTCAAGATTACCTGTGGGTTCGTCTGCCAAAATAATTGATGGATTATTTATCAAAGCACGTGCAACAGCCACCCTTTGACGCTGACCGCCCGAAAGTTCGTTGGGTTTATGGTCCATTCTATCTTCCAAACCAACTTTTGTTAATGCTGCCTTTGCTCTTTCAATTCTTTCAGCTTTCTGTATGCCACTATAAACCAAGGGTAGCATCACATTTTCAATAGCATCATATTGTTGAAGAAGATTAAATGTTTGAAATACAAAGCCAATCTCTTTATTACGAATTTCGGCTAATTTCTCATCACTTAATAAACTTACATTTGTACCATTTAAGACGTAATCACCAACTGACGGGGTGTCTAACGCACCAATGATGTTCATTAGAGTAGATTTGCCTGAACCAGACGGTCCCATAATTGCTACATAATCACCTCTATCAATGGAGGTTGTAACTCCTCTTAAAGCTCGAACAATTTGAGTTCCTACTTGATAGTTTTTCTCTATATTCTCAATTTCAATTACTTTCTCTTTCATTTAGCTATAATATTATGCATTTAAACTATTTAGATGAATAGGTATCTATAAAGTTTAAAATCTTATTATAAAATGTTCTTTTTGAGACTCTTTTCTAAAAAATATTATCCCAAATCTAAAAATATCAATGGATAGCGTCACAGATGGATGCGTGTATATCTCTTGCCAAGCCTCTGTCATCTCTTTTGACCAATAAATATCATCAAAAATAAAGATAGAGTCGTTTTTAGCTTTTGGCAAACATTGTTTGAAATAGCTTAAAGTTGCTTCTTTTGTGTGGTTACCATCAAAAAATATTAAATCAAAACTGTCGTTATCCTTTAGTGTTTTTGGTAAAACATCATCAAATTTACCAGTTATTTGAGTTATATTTTTTATCCCAAGTTCAGTAAAACTATCTTTTGCAAATTGAGATAAATTCGGGCATCCCTCAATAGTAGTAACCTTTGCATTAGAATTATGCAATGATAAATAAAGAGTACTAATACCCAATGAAGT
>CAZHHH010000049.1:0-17548 GCA_964532085.1 uncultured Marinilabiliaceae bacterium | reverse complement strand
AACGATTAATTCAGGATGTTGATTACCTTACATCCATCTTCCCTTATCGGAACTACAAAAATATCAGTAGTTTGGATAAAGCCGCACAATATATTCAACAAGAATTTCAAAAAGCCAAGCTTCCCATCATCACCCAATCTTGGATGGTCAATGGAAACGAATACAAAAACATTATTGCTCATTACCAACCCCATAAAAAACAAAGACTCATTTTGGGGGCACATTATGATGTATTCAAGGAACAAGCAGGTGCCGATGATAATGCTATTGGTGTTGCTGCAGTATTAGAAATTGCTCGAATGACTCATGAACACCAACCGCAATTAGATTATGGAATTGATTTTATTGGATTTAGCTTAGAGGAACCCCCTTTCTTTAAAAAGAAAGAAATGGGGAGTTACATTCATGCTCAATCGATTGAAGAACAAAAACAAGATTTTATAGGTATGATTGCCTTGGAAATGATTGGCTATTATGAAGGAAAGCCTGGCGCATTGACACACCAAAAAGAGCTCTTTGTCTCAGGGATTAAACGATTCCATTCTTTTAATCGTAAAATTTCTAGTTTATTAAGAGCACCTCATCTCTTAACTGCCAAAAGTCATTCACTTGCAGATGACAACAAAAATGCTGGTCCCTCTGACCATCGAAATTACTGGCCTTTAGATATTCCAGCGGTGATGATAATAGGTTCAGGTGGAAATGGCAACCCCAATTATCACAAAAGCACTGATACGATAGACACACTTGATTTCAACACCATGAGATTAGCTGTAGAAAGTATTGCTTATGCAGTTTTTAATTTTTAGAATGAATAAATTCATATAGAAATTTCTATTTTCTTAAAATTTTGTATTTTGCATAAATTTTATAACTAAAGATAATATGAGTAAATTTAGAAAAGGTATTATCGTTTTTTGAATTTAAAGCAAACAATATTTTGGCTGTTTCTTCTGATAATGCTGATTTTTACACAGGTTTTGAAATAGAAAACCATTTTTATTTTTTCGACAAATAAATATGTTTATATTTGATTAGACAAAAAGTGAAAGCTTTAAAACTTGCCTATTTATCAACCTTTGAAACTGTAGGCATTACGAGAGTTTACGGTAAAATGCAATTAAAAAATTAGACTTAATTATAACAACCGTCTGACTTAGTAATAATTTTAAGAAATTAGATTAATGATAAAATTGCTTGAAAAAATCGGAGAAAAAGTTGGATACAAGTATCTTCGTTATGGAATTCCTTTCCAAATAGAGTGTAAAAAGCATAAAAAAGAGATTGATTATTTAATGTCTATTTTGGCAGACGACTTATCAAAAGATGTATTGAATGCCGCTATTAAAAGCCGAAAGACAAGAAATAACAAATATATTAAAGCACTTTATGATACCAGTAATACTAAATATTTGACATTAAACTCTGGTGACACTGTCTATTATGACCCTTCACAATATTTTCTTAAAGATATTATCAAACTTTCTAAAGATGAAGTTTTTATTGATGGCGGTGGGTTTGTTGGCGACACAACATTGAATTTTATCGAACAGACATCGGGAATTTTTAAAAAAGCACACATATTTGAACCCATAAAACGTAACTGTGAGCAAATCAAAAAAAACATAACAGAGCTATCTGATAAAATAATTTTACACAATGTTGGTTTATACTCTTCTGATGAGGAGACCTACTTTGAAGATTCAGGCAGTAGCTCACGTGTTGGAAAAGGGAAAGGCAAAGATTTGGTAAATCTGGTTGCACTAGACAATTATCTCCCTGAAGAAGAATGCAGTGAAATCACATATATAAAACTAGATGTTGAAGGTGCTGAACTTGCAGCGCTTGAAGGGATGCGAGATACAATTGTAAAATATAATCCCAAATTAGCAATTTGCCTATATCATAAACCAGAAGATTTGTGGGAATTGCCACTCTATATTCACAAACTTAATCCACAATACAAATTCTATATAAGACAACACCAACCAGTTTATGAAACGGTTTTATATGCAGTTTGAATTAAAATAGTTGTGGAGATAAATGATATATCCCCTCGACTTTATGTAACCTTGAGGTGGTAATATCACATCTGAACGACAAATATTGAAACTTTAAAAACCAAATTATGATTACTATAATAATTCTTGTTTTAATTGTAATAGGAATATCCTCTACCACAGAATTGAGAAAAAACGAATCTAACACTTTTGGTGGCTTTTTTTCTGTCAGCTCAATAACTGATAAATTGTTACTGTTGGTAAAACGCTTTCCCATAAGCATTTTGCTAATTATTGGGCTTGCAATACTATTTTTTATTGGAATAAATGGAGATTTTGATGATATTTCATATCAACTTTGGATTTTCTTCTCAGTTAGTGCAATTCTCACTGTTGTAACAACTTTATTTATAGAGGACTATTTTAGCAACCTAAAAAATTACGGCATTACGCTTTTTGCAGTATTGCTTTGGGGTATATATTGCTTTTTCCTACCCGAAAAGTTCGATGATGTACAGATAAACAAGGGTATAGAAATATTTGTAATTGGAGGAGTAGCATTTTTTGCCATATTTTTCATCTCCTTTTTTAAAAATAATAATGATAATGCTTTTTGGAATTTTACCACACACACTCTTTTTCAAATGGTGTTAGCTTCGATTTTTGGCTCGATTCTTTTCGGTGGTTTGAGTTTAGCATTGGTTGCTATTGACAGTCTATTTAATATTGCAATTGATAGCAAGACATACAGTAATTTGGCTGTGATTTGTTTTGCACTGTTCACACCTATTTATTTTTTGACAAACATCAGAGACAAAACCGAAAAACATAGCGACAAGATTTTTTATAACAAGGTACATAAAATATTAGCGTTGTACATTATTACGCCAATCTTAACTGTTTATGCGGTGATTTTGTACGCTTATCTATTCAAAATCATCTTTGCTTGGGAACTCCCAAACGGCTGGGTTTCTTGGCTAGTATCAGCACTTGCATTGGGAGGCTTGTTGGTTATAGCAATTTTATATCCAGTTCGCAAACTAGAAGAGAACAAAATAGTAAATTTTATATCACATTGGTTTGGATTGCTTATTTTACCGCTCCTATTATTGATGACCATTGGTATATTTCGCCGTATTGGTGATTATGGAATTACAATTAATCGAGGTTATATTCTAATTTTAAATCTTTGGTTTTATGGTATTTACATATACCTTTTCATAATTAAATCTCGCCACGTAAAGTGGATATTGATTTCGTTTGTAGCTATTGGTTTGATAACTTCAATAAATACTGTTGGTGTAGCTAATGTTGCTAAAAAGTCTTTGTCAAAAGAGGTAAGTACTATTTTGGTAAAACAAAAATCAGTTGAAGAAGCCAGAAAAACTTTCGCAGAAATGACACACGAAGAGAAAGCAAGAATGAAAAGCACACTTGAATATCTACATAAAAATTTTGGGAAGGAAAGTGTACAACCGTTCTTTATAGATGTAGTATCTGATAACTATTGGAACTTTTTATCAGAATTAGGATTACAAGATATTTTTGAAGAGGCTAGTAAACATATTTCATTCTACACAGACAATGACAAAACGTGGCAAATTACTGGTTATAGTAACTTTACACAAATCGAATATTATGGCTATAGAGATAATGATTTATCCGATAAAGAGCATATAGTATTAGAGGTTTCTAGTGAGAATCTCACCTTTTATATTCCAATAAAAGAAGTAGCTATGGAGTGTTTAGCCACAGATGAGAAATTACGAAAAGATAGAGATTGGATTATTGAGGGAGATAATTATAAGCTCTTAATTAAATCATTATATGGTGATTATTATCCAGAGAAAGATAGTATTTACATCAATAATATAAGTGGATTTTTATTTTATAAGTGAGGCAGTAATAAAGCTTATAGGATATAATTATATCTATATTTAAAATAATCTTATTTTTTACTAGAGATAACGAAGCATTTAATTTTGTATATTTGTGATTATGGATAAGATTGGGTCAATAGAAATTAAAATCACTGGTTCAAAGGGTAACCTTGATCTTTCCCCCGATAACTACGATATTCGGGAGCTAATTACTCTGCTCGAAAATGTCGAAGGTTTACTTTATTCTGGTGATAAAAAAGACCGTCCTACAATCAGTTACAAGGTTGAAGAAGGCTCAGTAAAACACATTTTCACAACCTCAATGCAGTTTATAATTGGTTTTAATGCCATTATAGGGCAAATTAACCAAATTAATAATATTGATTTTTTGGAAATAAAAACAGCTAAAGCATTTGAAAGCATTCAAGATATTGCCGTTAAAAAAGATTATACTTTTAACATAAAAACTTCACTTGCCGAAACTAATGAAGTTAAGCTTGATAAAACAACACGTTTATACAGAACTGAGGCAATTTGGGCTGATGCCGAATTCTACTTTTACGGAAAAGTTACTAATGCAGGTGGAAAAGAGAAAGCTAATATTCATCTTTCAACCGAAGAGCTTGGAATAATAACAATAGAAACCCCCAAAACATTTTTAGAAGATTATAAAGAAAACTTACTTTATAAATCGTTTGGAATCCGTGCCGAAGGTAAACAACATTCAGAAACAGGGGAAGTTGACAAATCTTCTCTTAAATTTATTGATTTGGTAGATTATAATCCCAAATACGATGAACAATATTTAAAAGAACTTAGGGATAAAGCTAAAAAAAAAATGGCTTGGAGCGATTGACACTGATAACTGGTTAACAGAAATGAGAGGAGGTCATGATGCATAAAAAAGCTGTTTTATTAGATACTAGTTTCTTTCTTCATTTTCTAAACGACAATGACCCTTTATTCAAAAATGCGGACGGATATTTTCGTTACTTTTTGCAAGAAGATATTGAAATGTTTATTTCAACAGTCAGTATTGCAAAATACTGTATTGGAGGAGATATTTACGAATTGCCTTTAAAAAATTTAAAAATTGTACCCTTTAATTTGAATCACGCAAAACGAACGGGAGAATTTGCCAAAATTGCTTTTCAAGCAAGAAGTACTGGGGCTTTACAGATAAATAAACGCAAAATAATACCAAATGATACGAAGCTTTTTGCACAAGCGGACTGCGAAAAAACTGTAGAATTTTATTTGTCATCAGATAGTGAAAGCTACAAGGTTTACAACATTATTTAAGAACAAAGCAATCCAAAATTTCAATTCATAGACCTAAAAATGCCACACAATAAGACATTTGGGATTTTAGATCTATAAAACGTATACTTACCCCAAATTGTCCATTAGCATATTTATTTTATAAATTTTCATCTTGTTAAAGAGATAATATTCCAACAGACAAAATTTCGAAAAATATCTTTTCCAAAATCTCTTGTTGTAGAGGTGAAATAATCTATATTTGCATCCTATGAATTCGATAGGACAAAAACCATATAATCATTATAAAGCCAACTTGTTTTTAGCATTTCCTGTAATTTTATCACAGGCAGGTCAAATAGTAGTTGTTTTTGCTGACAACCTTATGGTTGGGCGTTTGGGTGCTACACAACTTGCTGCAGCCGCATTTGCCAACAGCATTTTTTTAGTTGGGATGGTATTTGGCATTGGCGTAAGTATGGCAATCACTCCAATCGTTGGTGCTGCCTATGGTGGTGGTAGAAGAGATGAGTCTGTACGTTGGTTAAAGAAAAGTTTTAAGATATA
Organism: uncultured Marinilabiliaceae bacterium; assembly: GCA_964532085.1. Classification (GTDB taxonomy): domain Bacteria; phylum Bacteroidota; class Bacteroidia; order Bacteroidales; family Marinilabiliaceae; genus CAZHHH01. The sequence goes on along the minus strand of CAZHHH010000049.1, from coordinate 11,841 downwards.
CCCATACTTTTCAATAATACAATCAATATTTATGGCTTTGATAGTATTACTATTTCCATATATGGGTCAATCTGAGGAAGTTGTAAGATTATCTACACCCTATTATCTTATTTTAGTTGCTTCAATTTTTCCTCTTCAATATTTTCTAATTTTCAAACAATATGCTGAAGGACTTGGCAATACTAGGATAGCAATGTTCATAACAATATTTTCAAATCTTGCCAATATTGGTTTTAACTATATTCTAATATACGGAAAATTAGGTTTTCCAGCTTTAGGGCTGAAAGGGGCCGGAATAGCAACTTTAATTTCAAGAGTAATAATGCCTTTTCTATTTTTTATTGCTTATAAGCAAATGAAATTTTTAGAGCCTGAGCAATATTTTAAGGAGAAAGTAGAAGTAACTGTTGCAAGTATAAAGCGTTTATTCAATACTGGTATTCCCATTGGTGCACAATCAATTGTAGAAGTTCTCACTTTTAGTTTGGGCAGTATTATGATGGGTTGGATTGGAGAAAAAGAGCTTGCTGCACAACAAATTGCACTAAGTTTAACAAGTTTCACTTTTATGGCTGTTTCTGGTTTAGCCACAGCAACAACGATAAAAGTTAGCCAATATAATGGTATGAATGAAAAAAAGAATATAATCAAAACAGTTAAAGCTTCTCTTGTTTTGGTTATATTCTTTATGGTTGGTAGCGTTACCGCTTTTATTTCATTACGTTATCAGATACCTAAATGGTTTGTTCCCGACCCTGAAGTTATCCAAATCGCAGCTAGCTTAATGGTAATTGCAGGGTTATTTCAGATTTTTGATGGTCTTCAAGTTATAACACTTGGTGCTTTGCGTGGCCTCGAAGATGTTAAAAAACCAATGTTGTTTTTAATAATAGCCTATTTCCCTGTTGCTCTACCAATTAGTTACTTAATGACTTTCACTTTCAATTTAGGCCCACAAGGTATTTGGATAGGCTATTTAGTTGGTTTAATATCTGTTGCCACGCTACTTTTGCTAAGATTTAGATGGAAGATGAAACAACAGTAATCTCTTTTTCTAACTTAATTGAGAATTTCTTTCTGACATCCTCCTCTATTTTCTTTGCAAATTTCAGGATTTCTAATCCATCAGCATCACCTTTATTAATAATAACCAATGCTTGATCTTCGTGAACAGCTACATTACCCTCTTCTTTTCCTCTCCATCCGCAAGTTTCGATTAACCACGCTGCTGGAATTTTGACAGAGTGATCTTTCATAATGTAGTGAGGTACATACGGATATTCGGCTTTTATTTTCTCAAATGCTGAATTACTTATTATTGGATTCTTAAAAAAACTACCAGCATTAGCCAACTCTTGTGGGTCTGGCAATTTAGACATACGAATAGCATTTATTGCATATCGTACATTTTGCAACGTTGGACCTCCGTGATTTTGCACGTGCTCATTAACTGAACCATAATCTAAATTTAGTTTTCCATTTTTTAATAAACGAAGATATACATCAGTGATAATCACTCTATCTTTCATCTTATTTTTAAATATACTATCACGATATCCAAACCTCATCTGAGAATAGTCTAAAGATATATCATCACCATTAGCAACAATTAACCCATCAACCTTAAAAAACACATCTTTAATCTCTACTCCGTATGCTCCAACATTTTGAACAGGTGCAGCTCCTACAGAACCAGGAATATATGATAAATTCTCTATTCCATAAAAATTATTATCGATAGACCAACTAACTAGCGCATCCCACTCAACACCAGCACCAACACAAATTAATACACTCTCTTCATTCTCTTTTACAATTCTTATATGATTTATAAATGAATGCAAAACAACACCATTATAATCACCATCAAAAAGCAAATTACTTCCACCACCTAATATTAAAAACGGCTTTTTTAATTTAGTAGTCTTTAAATAACTTTTAAGATCACTCTTAGTATCATATTTCACATATTTATCTGCTCTAATATCTAGACCAAATGTATTAAACTCTTTTAGAGAAAAGTTCGTTTTTATATCAATCATATTATTATTAATTATTTGTTTCATCAGCAAAATATCCAGAGGCATAATATCCATATCCCTTGGAAATACTTGTTACATCGTTCATTATAAATCCTAAACATCCAACATTTTGTTCAAGCAAATTACTAACTGTTTGAGTTAAATGTTCTTTTACAGTTACTCCCTCGCGAACAACATATAAATTACAATCTGCAATATCCATCAAAATCCTTGCATCAGATACTAGACCAACTGGTGGCGTATCAACAATGATAACATCATAACTCTTTTTCAACTCATTGAATAGTGCGCTAGTATATTCAGAAGAGACTAACTCTGATGGATTTGGAGGAATTTCACCTCCTGGGATAACTGTTAAATTATCATATTTTGTTAAAAATGAAATTTCTTCTAAACTAAGTTGGTCACTTAAATAACTGCTTAATCCATTTCTTGAATTAACATCAAATATCTTAGCAATTCGTGGTTTACGTAAATCAAAGCCAACTAAAATAGTTTTTTTACCAGAGAGAGCAAAAACAGAAGCTAAATTTACAGAACAGAATGTCTTTCCCTCCCCTGTATTTGTTGAGGTTATGGTTAAAATTACAGACTTATCTTTTTTCATCATAAATCTTAAACGAGCGCGCAAAGATCTAAATGATTCACCTATTAAAGTGTTTTGATAATCAAATACTACACGCTCACTTTTATCTTCATTGTGAAGAATTGTTCCTAAAATTGGTAAATCAAATCTTAAATTTTCTAATTCTTCTTTTGTTCTTACTTTTTTATTTAAAATCTCTTTAAACCCAATAAATACAACTGGTATAATTAGTCCAATCAAAACTCCTTTGCTATAGTTATTTCTCTTATTTGGAGAGATTGGCCCACTAACAGTTGCTTGGTCAAGCACCTCGTTATCTGGCACATTTGACGCTTTAGCAATCTGATTTTCTGATGCCTTTTGTAATAAAAAGGTGTAAATAGCATCATTTAATTTATGAGTTCTTTCAAGTGCTAAATACTCTTTTTCTAACTCAGGAAGTTTTGAAATTTCATTAGATATTTTTCCTTTATAATTTATCAACTCACTCTTTTTAAGCTCAATATTTTCCATCTGCTTATTTATGCCTGCAAGAAGAGAATTTCGTGAATGAGTAATTTTTTTCTCTAGTTCGTATTGATAAGGATTCTTACTACCAGACTGACTTAAAATCAGTTGATTCTCTTTCACTAACATCAAATGCTCAGTAATTAATGAACTTAACAAAGAACTTAAATTATCAGAAAAAGCTGGTAATAAAAAATCGTCTTCATCAAGTGTATCAGCTTGTAGCCTATCAGAAATCAGTTGCAGATAACTGTATTGTGAATCAAGCTCCCTAACTCGTCGTGTCTCATCAAAATAGTCATTAGAGAGTCGTTGAGACATCTCTGTAGGCATAACAAAACCGTGCTGCTGACGGAACTGAATAATTTTTTGTTGAATTACAGACAGCGTATCCTCTACAACAGAGAGCTGATGCTGAATAAAACTAATAGAACGATTAGCCATATCATTCTTACGCTCTAAATTATTCTCAACAATCTCTTCGGAAATAGTCTGCACAAATCGCACAAGTTTCTGCGGCTGATGCCCAGTTGCAGAGATAAAAATTATTGAGGCACTCTCTCCATAAGGTGTGACATTTAGTGAAGAACGATATCTAGATGCCAGTCTATTATGTGAATTAAACTTTATGTAATACTCTCCCTTTGTTGGAATTCGTCCATTTCCGTTAGCTACAATTTTAAATGAGAATGCTGGATGAATAATTTCCTCATTTATAGAGATAGTTTTTTTAAATTGCAATGGCCCAGAATATCCAACATCTCGGCTTTCAGCAAAACTATGAGTTGAACCTCCCTCTGTTGTTACAGAAACTCGTATCTTTTTATCATCTAAAAATGAAATATCAATAGGCACATTTAAAAGTTGAGGATGAAGAGAATCAAACTCAATTTTAAAAGGCAGGTTGCTATATAACTCAGTATCTTTAACACGTCCTTTCACAAAATATGCAACTCCAAAATCCAATCTGTCTATTGCACGTAAAGCCATAGCATGACTCCGAATGATAAATCTCTGATTTTCAAAGCTTTTCATCTCTGACGATAAGCCAAAACCCTCGGTAATAACAGAACGAGAGAAATCACGCTCAGGATTTATCTTAAAAAGCATTGTTACTGATGAACGATATAATGGAAGTGTATATCTGTGATATGTCCAAACAACTGATAATGACAAAACAACAAAAATAACAAAGAGATACCAATTCTTTAAAATTAGCCTTATTATTTTTCGTATATCGCCAAATCCATCGCCACTTTTGACTGCGTTGTTTTGCATATAAGGATTAACATTTGAAGACATATTTTATAATTCATTATTGAAATTACACATAAACGACAAAGCAATATAATCAAAAGTTTTAAAACAACCACTAATCAAGTAAATTATAATAAATTCACTCTAAAAACTGCTCTTTTTATTATATTATTTTCTGATAAAAAACTGATTTATTTTACTTAAATTTTTAAATAGAAGTACAAAAAAGGCTTTAAAGTTGTGAGATTTCAGTGCTATATAATCCTCTTTTGATTTTCTATATATATTCTTCAAACCTTTATTACTAGCTCCCCCTACCCTCATTTTAACCATAACTTTTTCAAGATAAAAGTAAGATATATTATCTTTCAACACTCGCAAAAGCCACTCATAATCTGCAGATATTTTATATTTTAAATCAAACCCCCCATATTTTTCTACAACTTCCCTTTTAAAATAGACAGTTGGGTGTGGTGGCATCCAGCCTCTTTTTAAATTTTCAACTTTAAAATCTCCACTATGCCAGTATCTTACTACTCTTTCTATATTCTGAGAAGAAACATATTCTAAATCACCATATAATAATTCACAGCTACTCTCTTCAAAAGCTGTTACAACATCTTGTAATACATCTTCATAAGCATAAAAGTCATCAGCATGCATAAATCCAATAATATCACCACTAGCTATTTTAATGCCCTTATTTAAAGCATCATAAATGCCTTTATCTTTTTCACTAATCCACTTTGAAAATTTATCTTGATTATTTTCCAACCACTCCACCGTTCCGTCTGTTGAACCGCCATCAATAATAATGTGTTCAACATTCTTATATGTTTGTGAATTAAGAGATTCTAAAGCATATTTTAAGGTATCAATGCTATTGTAGGTTGCTGTAATTATTGATATTTTAGCCTTCATTATTAGCTTGTTTACTACGTTCTAACAATCTTTTTTTAAGCAGCTTTTTTCTTTTTTTACCTACCATAAATGATGGAATTTGAAAAATTAACCAACCTAAAATAAAATTAATCAACAAAAGTCTTAAAGTGCCTAAATCTTTGAAAGAAAAAGATAATATAATAAACAAAACATTTATAAACCCTAGTAAAAGTGACACTTGTAAATGAGATAAACCTAAATATAATAATCTATGGTGCACATGCGTTTTATCTGCATGAAATGGCGATTGTCCTCTACTTATTCTATAAAAAAAGACTCGCAAAGTATCAATTATTGGAACAATTAATATTCCAAAAGCCACTCCTGGTGCAGATGTCATATTAATCGCATTATAAATCTTTTGGTCTTGAATGTTTGATTCCATAAACTTAACAGCAAAAAGAGCTACAAAAAAACCTATAAGAAGTGAACCAGTGTCTCCCATAAAAATTTTTTGCCTTCGTGAAAAAATATTGTAATATGAAAAAGCCATTAAGCTACCATTGATAATCACTCCAAGAACTGTCATTATTTCATTGCCATTAATATAGAACCAAAATGAGAAGGATGAAATTATTATTATACCAATAATTGCAGCCAATCCATCTACACCATCAATCAAGTTGAAGCCATTTATTATAAAAACAAAGAAAAGTATGGTAAATATAAAACTAAAAATCACATCTGGTACAATTCCAAAAAATCCGTGAAAGTCGGTTATCACAACATCTCCTAATCCTACAATAATAAAGGCTGTAAGAAATTGCCCTAAAAGCTTCATTATGGGTGCTGTAACTAATATATCATCTTTTATTCCAATGGAAAAAATCACCAAAGCCGCTGGGATTAAAAAAGGAATATTTACAGAATCATAAAAATCTGAATAGAGTAAAAATGTTAACATTATTCCAAAAAATATAGCTAAACCACCTAAAGTAGGAGTACTTTTCTTGTGAACACGCCTGCCACTCGGCTCATCAAATAAATTTTTAGAATGGGCAACGGTCAAAATAGTTGGAATAGATATAAATACAAGTCCAAAAGAGATAAGACCTGTTGTCAATAATTTTAATAAGAATATGTAATCAATCATCTTTAATGTTATTTAGCTGGGCAAATGTAGTAATTATAAAAGGTTTAATTTACATAATAAAATATAGTAACTCTTAAAATACGTAAATTATAGATGTAAAGTTTTCATTTTTTAAAATAAAGATTACAGACACACTCAATCTTGATAAAATGAAAATATAATATTAGACGATAACGAAAATTTTATAGAAATATTTAACTTTATCTGTTATAAATTGCATCATAGTTTTAAAAGAAAAACTATTTTTGTACTTTGCAAGTTCTTATTGCCGAATACTATTTTAAAACAAATAATAAAATTATGCTTTTTGTATCTGTAAAAACTAAAATGCTACTTTTTCTTTCTCTATTGATGCTTCTTTTTATAACAAGCTGTATTCCTCAAAAAGAGATAGTTTATTTACAAAAAAAAGATTCTAAAAAGGGATATGAAAACCCCTACTTAGATGCAGATTCTATAACTGAAAAATATATCTTACGTCCAAACGACGCACTATTTATACATGTTAGTACCTCTAACACTAAACTTTCTGAATTTTTCAATCCATCAAGAACTGGTTCAAGCTCATCCTCTACCCTTGGCTCTTTATATACATACCCAATTGATGATCACTATAATATAGAATTCCCTTTTGTTGGAAAAATCAATTTAGAAAACTGCAATAGAAGTCAGGCTAGAATAAAAATTATCGAAGCTTTAAAACCCTTTTTAGCAGATGCACAGGTTACAGTCAAACTTAACAATCCTACATTTATAGCATTAGGAGAAGTTAGATCATCTGGGCGAATATCAATGGAAAAGGATGTTGTTTCAATATATGAAGCAGTTGCTTTAGCCGGAGATATTCAAACATTTGGTAAACGTAAACAAGTCAAAGTTGTAAGACCACTGCAAGACAAACATGAAGTTTTCTATGTTGACTTAACTGATGAAAACATCTTAGGTTCTGATAAATATTATATATATCCAAACGATGTTATTTACGTTAGAGCAATGAAAGCAAAATCATGGGGAATTGGCGAATCGCTCTCATTTGGAATCTTAACATCGAGCATAGCACTATATTTTGCGATTACATCATTAGTTAAAACCTTTAAGTAATAAATGAAACCTTATAACAACAGCGAATATAACACAGGCAATAGAGAATACACCTCACAGATAAATTTTGATTATAGAAAAATAATAATTGAAACTGTACGTTATTGGTGGCTCTTTCTTGTGGTAATTGGTATCTCTTTATCATTTGTAACCATAAAACATAGATATGCAAAACCTATTTATAGTGCAAGTATGTCCATTTTAATGGAAAATATAGGTTCGGAAAAACCACAAAGTGATATGATGGAGGGATTTGGGCTAAGCTCCGCTATGCGTGGACTAGAAAACCAGATGGCTATTCTCTCTTCTTGGAGTACAATTAGACAAGCTGTTGGAAATCTAAATTATGAAGTTTCATATTTCAAAACAGGAAGAGTTATTAATTCAGAACTCTATAAAAACTCACCATTTACAGTCCATTTTAACGCAGCAATGCCACAGCTAAGTTCGGTTAATATTTATATCACATTAATAGATAAAGAAACTTATAAACTTAGTTATGAATGTGAAAATGGAACTACTTACTCTTTTCAAGAGAATAAAAATGGTCCAAATATAAATAGTGTTAGTCATAATGAAATCCATAAATTTGGAACTTGGATTGATATTCCTGGATTACAAATTATGATTGAAAACAGAACACTAACCTCTAAAGAAGAGAAAGGATATTATTTTGTTTTTAATAATCTAGATTTATTAGCAAGTAAATTTCAGTCTGGATTTAGAAGTTATAAAACAGGTGAAAACACTAGCATTGTAAGACTTAATATAACAGGTGAAAACAGTTCAAAAAACATAGAATTTCTTAATGAATTAAGTTCTGTTTTTATTCAAAATAATCTAGACAAGAAGAATCAAATTGCAACTAACACAATTAGATTTATCGAAGAGCAACTAGAACTTATATCCGATTCGCTTTCAGAAAAGGGAACAGAATTAAGCCTTTTTAGAACAATGAACCAAATTCAAAGTGTCTCTTCGCAAGCAGAAATATATTATAGCAAATTAGATAATATTGCAAGTTTGCAATCGCAACTACAGCTTGAAAAAAACTATTATAATTATCTTTCAAACTATTTTGAAAATGATACAATTTTCAACCAAACATTAGCACCAGCTAATTATAAAATAGAGAATCCTGCTGTAAAAGAGCAAGTTAACACACTTATTCAGTTAAGTATTGAATATCAAACATTAAAACAGAATAAAGAAGAAGCATTCAATCCATATATAGTTGATTTACAAGCAAAAATGGAGGTTTCTCGTCAAACTCTACTGAAAGCAATTGACAATCAGGTGAGTATGATTGACAATGAGATAAATAGAATGCAAGAGGAGGAAAAACTAACTACAAACAAGCTATATCAACTACCTGAGAAAGAGAGACAACTGTTTGGAATTGAAAGACAATATAGCTTAAATAATGAAGTTTATACATTCCTATTAAGAAAACGAAGTGAGGCACAAATACAAAAAGCTTCTAACACACCAGACCATAGTGTTTTACAAAGTGCTCGCTACTCTGGACAAGTCTATCCTATAAAAGGAAATGACAGAAAAAAAGCACTTCTAATCGGAGTTATTATACCTTTTTTATTTATAATTGCTAAACATCTTTTAAATAATAAAATAAGCGGTGCAGATGAAGTTGAAAAAATTACGAACTTACCACTTGTTGGAAATATTTTACATAATACAAAGGAGGAGTCTAAAGTAGTTTTAACTCATCCAAAATCTGTTATTTCTGAAGCTTTCAGAAGAATTAGAACAAGATTAGAGTATCTATCTTCATCAAAAGAAGAGACTCCTATTTATGCAATTTCATCGTCAATGCCTGGAGAAGGAAAAACATTTAGTGCGTTAAATATTGCATCAGTTTTTGCTATTTCTGGCAAAAAGACAGTTCTTTTAGGTTTCGATTTAAGAAAGCCTCGACTTAACAAAATCTTAGATCTCCCTAAACTTAAGGGCATTAGCGAATACCTAACGAATCAAATTGAACTAAGTGAGATTATACATAAAGTTGATGAAAACAGTAATCTCTATTATATATCATCTGGTGAAATTCCACCAAATCCTTCTGAATTAATCTCTTCTAGTCAAACAAAAGATTTTTTTGATAAACTGAAAGAAGAATTTGATATAATTATAATAGATACCCCACCAATGGGAATAGTATCAGATGCTTATCTTCTAGCTAGATATGCAGATTCAATAGTATTTGTAACTAGACAAAATTACACTGTTAAAAGTGTTCTATTCAATACTATCAAACAGATGCAACAAGAAGGAATTTCAAATATTGGTGTGATATTAAATGATATTCCACAAAGAAAAGGTTTGCTAGGTTATAGCTACTATTACGGTTCAAAATATGGATATGCATACAGTAGCTATGGAAGAGGATATGGATATTATGAAGAATAATTGAACAGAATGGAAGTGAAAAAGAGATTTCTCTCTCGCCTAAGGCGAGTTCGAAATGACATCTTTTTTCAGGATGACGATAGAAGAAAAAAGGCGATTTTTACAAAATAAATTATCACTTCAAAAATCGTCTTTTTTCACCTCACAAATTCAAATGAAAATGTCATTACGAACCCACACAATGAATTTATCTATAAAAAAACATATCTGTGGGTGAGAAAACTCAATAAAAAAATCAAAGATAGAATTGGAGAAAATGAAAAAACTTATTTTTATATCAGCATTATTTCTTTTAATAATAAGTGATTTATCTGGTCAAACTTATAGCCACCATAATGAACATAATTTTGACCCAATAATAAGAGAATTATATAAGCCTGGATTAAATGTACACACCTCAATCAGGCCGTATAGATTAGACCAAATTGACAACTATTTTTCATCAGACTCTATTATCCAACGGAATTTATATTTTCCAGAAAAGAAGCAAAATATTTTTGGAAGATTTATTTTTGATGACCTTTTTAGATGGGGCAATAAAGAGAATGGCAATTCAAAAGTAGAAGTGCGTGTAAATCCTTTGATGAATTTTCAAATTGGAAAAGAGTTTGACAGCAACAAAAAAACATGGATAAACACTCGCGGAGCAATGATTGAAGGTGAATTGGGAAGTTCACTCTCTTTCTATGTTGATATATATGAAAATCAAGCAGCTTTTGCAGGATATATGCAAAATGAGATACTAAAAAGGAATGTGATTCCTGGACAAGGAAGAGTCAAACGAATTAAACAAGAGAAGCAAGATTATTCCCATAGTAGCGGATATTTATCATATAATGCAGGCAATTGGATAAATCTACAAGCCGGAATTGGCAAGCATTTCATCGGAGATGGACACAGAAGTTTACTACTATCTGATAATACTTCAAACTACCCTTACGGTAAACTTACAGCCTCATTTTTAAAAGTAAAATATATGGTGATGTTTAGCCAACTCTTACATATTCCAGAAAATTATATCTATAATGATGACAGGCTTGAATATAAATATGGAGCTTTTCACTATCTATCTTGGAATATCACTAAATGGATGACCATTGGAGCGTTTGAGAGTGTAATATATGCCGCACAAGATGAAACAGGACACAGAGGCGTTGATATGATGTATATTATGCCACTTGCAGTTTTTAGACCGTCGGAACACGCAGCTGGCTCGCCTGACAATATTATTATGGGTGCAACATTGAAAATAACACCTTGGAAAAATAGTGCACTATACGGACAATTGGTTATCAACGAATTTAAACAAGATGAAGTATTTGGACGAACAAAATGGTGGGGAAATAAACAGGGTTTTCAAGTAGGTTTTAAAAATTATAACATCTTTGGGGTTAACAATTTAGATTTTCAAACGGAATATAATCACGTAAGACCTTATACTTATTCACATTATCAACCAATTACAAATTATGGACATCTAAATCAGGAACTTGCTCATCCACTTGGTGCTAATTTTAAAGAAAACAACACACATATTACTTATAGATTTAAAAGATGGTACTTCAATCTGCAAAGCACTTATGCAATTCACGGACGAGATTTGGAGAAAGATATTAGCTATGGTGGTAACATTTTCATACCCAACGAATCTCCTTACAGACCGTATGAATATGGTCACGTAATCGGGCAAGGTTTAAAAACAGATATATTGTACTTTAAAGGCGGTATCTCATTCCTTATCAATCCAAAAAACAATATGAATTTAGCAGTAGAGCTACATCAAAGAGAAGAAAAAAATGAACGTGTAAACAAAAAAGAGACATTTTTTAATGTAACTTTAAGAACATCGCTAGCTAATTTTTATTGGGACTATTAATAACACGTTT
>CAZHHH010000048.1:0-17688 GCA_964532085.1 uncultured Marinilabiliaceae bacterium | reverse complement strand
TTTATTCTACTCTATACTTGTATCACTACAGATTTAATTAATATTCCATTTCGTCAGCTACAGCATCCTCCCAATTATCCCACATAGGAATAGATGCATCATATCCATCATAACCAGGATTTTGTCTAAGCTTTCCTTCTCTGTTTGCATCAATTGCATCTCTTTGAGGAATAGGCCAATATATATTATGAGGAGCAATGGTATAATTTCTACTCTTAACAACTATATCACTATGGTAATAATTGTTGTAATTCAAAATTCTTTGATACCAATAACTATCTTCTGATAATTTATCTTTATCATAAACATTTCCCCACTCATCGGTTTTACCGCTTAAAGCAAGACTATATGATATTCGACTCAACTCCATATGTCTCCACTCTTCCATATATAGTTCACGTGCACGTTCATCAACAATATCACCTATATCGACAGAAGAGTAAAGTTCTGAACAATGTGCTCTTTTTCTTACCTCATTTACATCATCAACGGCAGATTCATCACCTAAATAATACTTAGCTTCTGCTCTTAAAAGATAAGTTTCTGCTAAACGATATAGATACCAATCTCCTGCTCCACCACGATGGTTTGTTGATGTAGGCTCAATCTCCTCCTCTGAAGGTATATATGTTTTATAATGAGGCCAATCAAACCAACATCTAAGTGTATCTAAACACAGTAATCTGCCATTATCTGCATACAACTGAAGATTTTTCCCTTGATACTGAGGTTTTCTTCTATTTCTAAAATTATATTTTAACGAATCCATTACAACCCAGTTTCCTACCTCTGTATTATGTCTCAAGTCTGTTTCATCTTTTACTCCATTTACATACCAAAGTGAATGCGTAGCAAAATATGTAGGGCGAATATGGGCTATACCTCTTCCAAGAGCTACATTATAGTCATCTTCTTTACTATAATTTGGATTTGGAGCATTTCCACTAACCACAGGATGGCTATACATACCTCTTTGTCCATCTGGCGTTAAGATTTGATCACTATCAATCCAAGGTAGCCAATTTCTCATTGAACGCATCTGCACAGCTGCTGTAGTTCCATGAAGGTTAGGCATAGTCATTAAAGCTTCTGTATTTGCAGAAATAGCCTTATTTTGTGAACGATGTAAATCCCAAATTACATTTCTTGTTATATTCCAAGTTTCTGGTCCTGGATTAACAAATTCTCCAAATGGTTCTTGTACTAAAGAGTAGTTTGAATGGTCAATTAATGTATCTGCATGTAATTTAGCTTTCTCAAACTCTCCAGTAGCGAGATAACATTTAATCAACAGTTGTCGACATGCAGCTTTATTTACCATACCTACCAAGTCAATATCTGATTGCTCTGGCACCCACTCTATGGCTTTTTCCATATCGAGAGTTATCATTTCTAATACAGCTTCTCTTTTTGTTGTTTTGTAATTTAATTTTGGATTTTCAACAATTTGCGTAACCAATGGCACTTCATTAAATTGAAATGAGAGTGCTAAATATCTAAATGCTCGATGAAAATAAGCACGTCCTTTAAATTCATTAATTGTTTTTTCATCTAATCCTTCTACTTTATCTATATAAGAAATAATAGTATTTGCATATTTTATTCCCGTATAAGTTTCTCCCCAAAAATACCATATTCTATTGGTATTGTTATTTTCTATTGCATCTGTTGGAGTAAGCCTTGTTGCAATATCAGCAAAAATAGCATTATCATCTGTTTTTCCAGCTACAGCCAAATCTGAGAACATATAATCTGTACTGATTGGTAAAGATAAATCTTGCGTATTATAAAATGTCCAATAGCTTCGCAAATGTCTGTCTGCCATAGCCAAAGCAGACTCTAATGCTGGTCTAGTTGACAAAGTTTTATTTGGTTCATACATAGATAATGGATCTGGTGTCAAAAAATCATCACACGCAGAGAACATTATCATAATAGCCATAATCAAAGATAATTTTGGCAATTTATTTTTAAAAATATATCTATTTAATTTCATATCTTTTCTCTATAAATTAGAATGTAAAGTTTAACCCTAAAGTATAAGTTCTTGGAGCAATACCACCAGTTTCTGGGTCCCAATATTCCCAATCTTTAGCCCACACAGCAACATTTCTTATACTTCCATATAATTTAACATTATCAATATTCCATTCCTTAACAATATGTTTAGGCAAAGTGTATGCTAGTGAGACATTTTCTAATCTAATAAAAGATCTATCATAAAGCATTGCTGGAGAATTAACTCCTGCTGGCCCTTTTGCATCTAAACGTGCATATTTATTTGTTGGATTATCAATTGTCCAGTACTCTTTTTCATAAAGGTTCTCACCACGAGTGATTCCCGAAGAACCATTATCCTGATTTAGATAGTTAGTTGACAAACTCTTATGACCCCAATATGAATATATATTAAATGAAAATTGAATATTCTTATATAGAGTAAAATCATTCCTCATTGACCAATTGGTAGGAGGTGCGCCTTGTCCTAAAAACTCTTTATCATTATCATTATATACTGGAGTGATTGTACCATCAGGATTAATAATATCATCCTCTGTATAGTTATTTGCAACTTTTGGGTCTCCAGGTCTTTGTCCATAAATAGCTGCTTCATCAACTTCATCTGCCTGCCAAACGCCTGTTACTCGATAGTTCCAAATTGCACTTATAGGCTGTCCTATGAACCAATTATTTGCAATATCACTTAACTCAACAACATCAACTATGTTACCAGATTCATCCAATACATTTTCATAACTATAGTATAGATGTTTGATTTTATTTTTATAAGTAGAAACACCTATTGTTGTAGTCCAATCAAAATTTTCATTTCTTATATTATTTGAAGTTAAAAACATTTCAACTCCTTCATTTAAAACTTCGCCTAGGTTACTTGTTATACTACCAAACCCTGAGAAAAGAGGAAGTTTTTGTTCCATAACCATATCAGTAGTTGGCATATAATAATAATCAACTGTTCCAGACAGTCTATTATCTAGGAAACCGAAATCTAATCCAACATTCCATGATGCAGTTTTTTCCCATTGCAGATTATAATTTGCTAATCTACCCATTGACATATATCTATATTGAACATAAGAACCTACAGAGTCATAATATCCATAAGTAGCTCCCATTCCTGCACCTAAATCTGCCAATGCAACATATGGATTTGCAAGAGAACGATTACCATTTTGTCCCCATGACAATCTAATTTTACCCATATTCATTGGTTCCCAACCAAAGAACTCCTCATTTGTGAAAGTCCAACCTAACGCAATAGAATAAAATGTAGCATATGGATTTGAAGTACCAAAAGCTGAATATCCATCTCTTCTTATTGAAGCTGTTAGCATATATCGACTATCATAAGAGTAAAAAGCTCTACCAAGTAAACCAATAGCTGTCTCATGTTCATCATGTGAATCAAACATACTTTTCTCTTTTTCACCATAAATTGTCTCATGTAGTCCTAATGCATCACTTGGCTGAATATTACGAGCCTGGATTCTATCCATCCAATACCAACGCTCTTCAGCTTCTTGAACTAAAGTTAAATTAATATGATGCTTTCTTGAAAATGTGTAATCCCAATTCAGAGTGTTATTCAAAGACCAATCATATCGTTTTGCTTGTTCACGATTTACTCCATGATTTATAGCTGACCAATCAGGATGTTCTGATGACTCAAAATATCTATCATAGAACCACTGAAAACGAGGAGCAGCATTAAATGTATAATTAATATTTAAAGGAAATTTAATTTTAGCACTAAATATAGAATTTAAAACAGTAAATCCTCTTTCAAGATCTCTATACTGCCTATCAAAATTATAGTTCCAACCTTTACTATCTTGTTCACCCATTGGATGTGCAAGTAGATTTCCCTCCGTATCCCATGGCCTTGCAAAAGGACTATTTGCATGAATTTGATTTCCCCAATCTACAGAGATGTCACCGTCTGTTCTATTTTGAAAATTAACATTTGCACTAACAGAGAACCAATCAGTAATATGACTCTCCAATTTCATATTAGACCTTACTGTCTTATAATCATTCCCTTTTGCGACGCCTTCATTTGAAAGATATCCCATAGATAAATAATAATTTACTTTATCATTATCTCCAGATACACTTACATTATAATCTTGATTAAATCCTGTTCTGAAACTATGATTATACCAGTCAAAAGTATCTCCATTTAAATAGTTTTCTAAATTTCGCCCTTCCATTCCTAAACGACGATTAGCCCACAATTCATTAAGAGCTACATCATCTCCAGCTGGAGTATATGAGCTCCAAGTCTCTTCAGTAATTCCATATTTCTCAAAATTGGCTGTATTTGGTCTATCATAATATCCTGCAGGGACACCACCAGCTTGATACTCTTCATACAATCCAGTTTCAGGATTTGTACCATATGTTTCTGCTGTGTACCAATCACGTCTATATTGCAAATAACCATCAGGATTAAATACATGTCGATTAGCCCCCATAGTTGTAAAGCCAATACTGGAATTTACATTAATTTTAGGTTTCCCTTTAGCTCCTTTTTTTGTCGTAATGATGATAACACCATTGGCAGATTTAGCACCATATACAGCTGCTGCAGATGCGTCCTTTAAAATATCAATCTGACCAATATCATCAGGATTAATTTCTGATAATTCACCATAAAATATCATTCCGTCAAGAATAATCAATGGATCATTATGTCCACTAGCTGTATAAACTGAGCGCTGACCTCTAATTTGCATAGAACCACCACCTTTTGCAGATGGATCAAACCCTACATTTAAACCAGGTGTACCACGTAAAATATCTTGGACTGTATTAGGCCTATCATTGGCAATTTTCTCTGTTTTAATTTGAGTAATAGAACCTGTTAAATCCTTTTTACGCATAGTTCCATATCCTACAACTACAACTGCATCTAACAGCTCATGTTCTTCTTCTAATGTCACATCAAAATATGACTGACCAGTTGTTGAAAATTGTTGATTTTTAAAGCCAAGAAAAGTTACAGTAAATGAAGCACCTTTTTCTACCATTATACTAAAATTACCATCGATATCTGACACTGTACCATTTGTAGTGCCATTCTCTATAATGTTTGCTCCTATTACAGCTTCACCTGTTTTATCTTTTACAACTCCACTGATACTTTGTTTTTGACCCATCAATTTTTGACTAAAAGAAGCCATCATTACAAATGATAAAACAAACACTAGTAAATATCTAGTTTTAAAGGAATTGCAATTCTTTATATTAGTTTGCATTCGTATATCTTTTTATTATTAAAATAAACCAATTATAGCGTTTGGGATATTATGAATATCCCAAACACTATAAATTTTCACTATTCTTTAACTAAGAGTTTTATTGTCTCTATGAATGAACTAGATTTGACTCTAACAAAGTAAAGTCCTTTTTCAGCAGGAGCAACAATTTTATTATTACCTCCAACTATTTTATACATAGCTACCTGTTCACCTTGAACATTGTAGATCTCAGCATAAAATTCTTCATCCATTTCAACATTAGAGATAGTCACAGTCATATAACCACCAACTGCGACAGGACTTGGAGCTACCGACACTAATTGTTTAGACATAATATTATCCATAACAAATGATGCTTCATCATCAATTTCTACTCCATTATATAAATCCTCTATTTCAAAGCGATTTAATGCTTTGTTATATATTCTAAAATCATCATATCCATGAGCACAATATGGGTCATTTGGCCATTGTGAACGACCTAAATAGTTAGTTAATGAATTACCCATACCAGCTGGAACTAGATTATTTAAGTCCCTACTACTTGCCACTAGCTTTCCATCTAGATAAGCGATAAAAAACAGACCTCCTTGAGGATGCGGCTGTATCGTAAATGCAACATGAGCCCATTTTCCTAATGGGAAATTATATGCAAATGTTGGCTGAAATGCATACTGATTACCATCTTCTTTAAAATAAGTTAGTTTATATCTTGCTTCACCAGCATTATTATATTTTGGAATAAACACCATAAATGTTCCTAAATCACTTCCGAAGTCAAACATACGGGTATTATTTCCAGCATTCTCTGGTAAATATAACCATGATGCAATGGTAAATTCGTCATGTAAATCGGCAACTACACCTTCGGGGAATTGTAAGTGAGATCTATCTTCTACAGATAAGAATACAGCAGATTTCTCTTCTCTACCAACTTCCCATCTTGGATCTGATTTAAACTCTGCGTGATATCCACCCCAATGATCATATACTACATCTCCCTGATTTTCGTCAAATTTAAGATGCATATATTGTCCACTTTTAGGTGTAGCACTAACCACAGCACTTTCTTCACCATCACCAACTCTATTTGTTGGAACTATTTTATAAAAATATTTTTTATTATTTTCAACAGTACTGTCTTTATATCTAGCATTATTCTCATTAACCTTTACATTAGAAGCTATCTCTACATAATCACCATCTTCACTATCTGAGCGCAGTATATTATAGTTGGAATCATATACAAAATCCCAAGTTAATGTAGCAGCTTTGCTACCCGATGCAGCTCTCAAGTTTAATGGTTTTGAAGGCATTACTAACTTCTTGGTTGTAACTGCAAATGGATTTGAAGCTGTACTTTCACCTCTTGTATTTATAGCATAAACACGATAAAAATATTCACTATCTTCTTCCAAGCCTTCGTCTCTGTACTCTATATCTTCAAATAAGTCAGCTACTGTTTCGTACTCTCCATCTTCTGAAGTTGCTCTTTCTATTCTATATAAACGAGCATTATTAGCAGCATTCCATGAAATTTCTACTATTTGAGAAGATATAGCTTCTCCGTTTAAATTAACAGGAGTATATGGTGCTACATCATGATTAAATGTAGTCACTCTTGAATTGGCTGACCGTGTATCTTTATAACTAATTGCATAAATTCTAAACTCTACTTTATCAAATTCAACAGGATAAACAGAGTATGTATATTCAATAGTTTCCCCAGCTTCATAATCTTGACCAAGCTCAAAAGCTTCAACCATTTTCCAATCATCATCATCAATGCGATGTTGTAATACATACCTTTTACCTGTCTCACCATTATGGTCATACCAACTTAAATTGAATGACTGCATATCTTCAGACAAAGTACTTTTTATCCAAGGTGGTGCAATTTTCCATTTATGGATATATTCATTCTGTTTCTTGAATCCGACAGAAGACTTAAAGTTTGCAAAATATTTACCTGCTGGAGTAAGTTTTCCATCAAGTTCTACAGATCTTGCATCTTGAACCCAGTTATATAAAAAATGATGTTCAAACAAATCTAAATTTTCGAAAGCAGGTAAAATCTCCTTCATTCTATTTACATTGTGTTCCGAATTTTCTGGAGATAAAGGTCTATTTACAATAACCTCCTGGCCGTTCTCATCTGGCCATAAATTTAAGTCAGCATCTCTTCTTGGTCCAGAGGCAGTTGGCCACCACTCACCAGTCCAGTTTGCACCATGATTCCACTCAGTAACCCATACAGGACGTTTAACTCCTGCATCCTCAAGCGATCTATTACCTCTTGAAGTCAAATCTATATACCAATCCCACCATCCAGCATTTTGATTTTGATATGCGTGAGTAACCATAAAGTCAACTCTATAGTTAAGCTCATCACAAATAGTCATAAAATCTCTTAACCAATTATTACCATTTGTAGATGCAGGTGCAGGTGAACCAAGCCTTAATCCTGAATGAAAAAACTCTGGCCACTGTTCAATTGCAGCAGCAACTGTCATGTCAGATTGGTCTGGACGATCTGGCTCATTATAACCAAGAAGCTGAGAAACTTCTACTTGAGAATTTATAACTTCCCAACTATCCCATCCTAAATTGTGACGCATGGGTACAAATTGCATATCAGGATTTGATTCTCCTTGTCCACCACCCCATGTATTGAATATAGAAATATTTAGCTGCTCATTAGCTCCACAATATCCTTTTTTAGCAGACCACTCCCATTTAAAAGCTCTCACAAAAGATACAAACTCAAGACCTTCTGGCATTTCTGCAAACTCAATATCTTCATCACTTGCAATAAAGTATCTACTAAATCCTGTTCCATCTGGATTATTTGCTAAAGTTGCTGAAAATCCTTTTTTAAGTTTAAATGAACGAACTTTATTATCAAAATCGCTCAAATCATTATGGTAAGTAAATACATCTAATGATTTTGAATTTCCTGTAAAATTTTTCCCCGTATAAATTGTTATGGCCTCATTGGCAATTTCAAGTCCATTGGGAATAACAACTGATCCATTAGCGTATATTGCAACTCTATCTCTATTGGTATTAAAAGAGTTACCATTAACATTAATGTGTTGACCCCAAACAGCTAATACTTCAGAAGGCTTAATTGACTCAAAATATAACCATGCATCATCACCTATTAAATTAACTGTACTATTAATTAATGGCTCATCGTTCTTGATTAATAGATTAGAGTTGCCTTCTACAGTTACTTCTGTGTCTGTATAAGCGTCTACCACCACATCTTCATCTACTATTGTTATACTGTTTTGGGCATAACCAACTGTAGCAACAAATAGTAGAGTGTATAGTATCGCTATAATTTTGTATTGTTTCATTTTATTATTTTTAAGATAATTTTGATTTTTAGGCAGTATGTGACCAGAATGGTCAGATTTCATAACCATTCTGGATTTATCACACACACTTATGAAAGACTACTTTACTAAAACTTTATGAGCTATATTATTTACAACCACAATGTATAATCCTGGTATTAAGCTGCTGTTTTTATCAACCTCTTGCCCAGTTAATGAAATAATCACATAATTATCAGAACCTTCAACTTTAATTTTACGATCTACAACAGTAATATCTACATTATCTAAAGAACTGCTATTGATACTACTTGTTCCAGACTCAACAACTGAGAAGCCTCCTACCATAGCCATTGGACCAATTGGACTTCCCACTTCATTAAAGTTCTCTTTTACAACATCTGATGAAGTAATTGTTATATAATAGTCTCCATCTTCTGGAACCGAAAATTTAAAACTGCTAGGATGAACAGTTTTCTTTTGTTCGTATGGAAAAAAATCATTTGGACCAACTAAATCATCCATAATTTCAAAGAAATATTCATAATAAATATCATCATTTTCATCTTCTCCAATTTCCCAATCGGTGTTATCAGTTATAGTTGAGTATGGATTTTTATTTACTCCTACTCTTAAAATACACTCATCACCATTATTATACCAAGCATATACCCAGCTAAAATCATAAGTTGCTCCAGCTTTTAAGTTTTTCAATTTATATGCATAGTAATTAACGAAGTTACCATCCCATCTGATAATTAATAATCTGTTATTATCGTAATAAAGAGGAATAGGCAAAAGTGCATCTGGATCTATACTATCAAAAATAGCACACTCTGAAGCTAAAACTGTAGAATATCTAACCATTCCTCCAATTTCACTATCAGCAATATCCCAAGCCCCAAAGTCTTCAACATCACATAACCAACCAAAATTATTTGGTTCAGATCCTACTCCTGTAGCATTTCCGCCATCCCATCCAGCCATAAAATTTTTTTGTGCAAAAAGAGATGTGGATGCTAAAATTAAAATCCCTAATAATATATTTCTAAATGATTTCATAGTTTATCTTGTTTCTTATTTTACAATTACTTTATTTCCATTGATTATATATATACCCGACGGTAACGCTATAATCTCTTCACCTACATATTGATTCATTTTACTTATCAATGCTCCTGTAAGTTCATAGATATAAACATCTACTGGATTATATGAGACTATTTTCACTCCATTAGTCTGTGAATATATCTGAATAGTTTCTGATCTATTTTCAAATATAGAAGTGACTACTTCCCATTTTGCAACCAAGGTTATATCATTAACAATAGCTCTATTAAAGTCCCACTCATCTTCACCTAAGTACCATCCTAAAAATAGGTTGTTCTCTTTAGAAGGACTTCCTGGTATCTCTATTAATGCTCCTTCTCTAACCGACTGTGATGGCACATCAGTTCCACCATTTGAATCAAAAGTAACGTCATAGAAAACAGTAGGTAACCATTTAGCTAATAGTGTAAATCCCTCATTAACTGTCATATCAAAATTCCATCGAAGCTCAAAACCATCTTCAGTATACCACCAACCATCAAACTCATATCCTTCCTTTGTTGGTGCCTCTGGTTCTACAATTACATTTCCAGGTGTAAAGTATTGTGAAGCTATCTCACTACCTCCGTCAGTATCAAAATCTACAGATAGAGGTTCCTTATCTGTTTCATATATAAACAGATCAAAGCAGACAATTCTATCGTGTCCAGGAGTGTTATGCCAATGCAGATAATAGACACCATCTTCTGGAGTTAAGAATTCGAAGTTGTGTTTAACCTCACTTCCACCTACATGATTTGAAACAGATCCTAATACCCTGCCTTCATCTCTATTATTACTTGTATTTATCTCAAAAGTATTGGTACAAGCGGTATTTATTTTCCAAGTTGAACCTGAAAACTCATAAATGACCCCACCTTTTAGTTCAACAGGAATATACATTTCATTGGTATGAAATCTAGATATTGACCTCTTACCTGAACCTGCAGGAAAATCATCTCTATAGTGAGTTGACTGAAGTTGCGAATGCATACCTGTAACCGAAGTGCCCCATCCATGAATGTCAGCCTCTTTTGCCTCCCAACCAAAGTTAAAAGGTTCACTACCTTCGCCAGTCACGCCATATCCATCCCATCCAGCTAAAAAGTTAATATTGACGGCTATCGTATAGATATTTTGAGTTTCTCCATCACCGGCAGTAACTGTTATAACTATATCACCTGGCAAATCAACAGGATACTCTATTTCAAAACTAGCGCCAGCGACTTCACCTAAAGCTTCAGGTGAAGCAACAGGTATTTCAACTTCATTTTTAGCATTTACTACATACGTGTACTCAAATTTATTAGAATCAAATCCCAAAAGCGGTATATCATTTATTTTCAATGATGAGAAAAGCGCATTTTGGTATAATTCTACAGCACTATCTAACTCTTCAATAATATTCACTACATCAATAAGTGTAGCTGTATCATCTGCATATATTACCTCTGCTTGGGCAACTATATCCTCCAGATAAATTTGGCCAGGCTTACCTTCATAATTTAGGGCAATAACCTCATCGATCTTACTCCTTAAATCATCTTTTTTAACATCATGAAAATAGAGTTTAACATAATCAATTATTATCTTCGCTGTATTGCCTGATCCTGTACCAAATATTGATTGTAAACCAACTTGAATTTTACCTTCACTCTCCTCTTCAATCACAAAATCTATTTCATCCACAATCCACTCACCAATAGGAAAGCTATTTATAGTAGACATAGAGGTAGATTTATCATCGGCAGATATCCACCCAACTAAACTTCCACCAGCTGTTGTTGAACCTAAATTTAATATTGGAGCAACTATGGTATATTTACCTGGATGTAGAGTTACATCTTTAAAATAATGCAGTGGCTCTCCCCATCCTGTTGTAAGTGCTAAAGCACCACCTGGCTGTTCATCATACCCTTGTGCAGGTGGTTGAGCACTACCATTAAACCCAACTGGTATTTCATATTCAATAGTACCAGCTACAGTATAAGTTACAGTTGAACTCCTTGTCCAACCATAAACATCAAGAACTTGATTATTGTCTATAACAAATGTGTTTTTGTTAAAGTTAAATTCAGTATCAAATCCTGCATTTTCACCTAAGTATAAATCAGTTACATCTGTCATTTGTGCCTGAGCAAACTGGAATGTAAAAACTGATAATAATAAGACTACTACAAGTTGTATAAAGTTTTTCATATCATTTGTTTTTTTTATAAAAGTGTAGTTTATCGAGGCATTTCAATATTGAAACACCCCGATAAACTACCAAAAGATCTTATTTAATTAATATTTTTGAACCATTTATAATATAAACCCCAGAAGGAAGTACAACTCTCTCTACAACTCCACTCTCCATATCAATTCTATTTATTAATGTTCCTGAAATTGTATAGATATATACTTGACTCATACTGTTAGCTTTAATTACTAACATATTATCTTGAGTATATAATTCAATATCTGAATCGAAATTATTAGAATTAATACTAGTTGAAACAGATTTCCATTTTGCAAATAACGTCATATTCTCTACCACTGGAGAATTAAAATCCCACTCTTCATTATATGTTGTTACCCATCCTTCAAATTCATAATCTTCACGCAATATAGCAGCTGGTTCTGGTATTGTATTACCACTAATAACATATATTGGATCTATATCATCATCAGTATCCGTATCAAACTCTACTTTAATAGCATCACCGCTTTCAACTAAAATCAAGTTGTCTATTGCATAAGCCGCTCTGTTTCCATTCCAAGTAAAATATATTTCTGATTCTCCAGAGTATACAAATTCAAAAGTAGCAGTAGCAACACCACCACCTAAACCAGATGCTATACCTAACATAGTCTCTTCAGCGCCATCTATTGCAGTATTTACACCAAATGTCCATCTTCGATCTTCCCCGGCATTACCATTACTTATCCATTTATAATTTGCAGACATGCGGTAAATTTTCCCTTCTTTCAAATTGGTAAGAGGAAAAGCAAAATGTGTATTTGGGTTACCAACTAATGCACGCATATCTCCGCCTGTAGCAAGTCCATCACGATAGCAGTTACGTCCACCTGGTGTATTCAATCCTGACCAGTCAACTCCTTCAACTGTTAACCAACCTGCATCACCTGGAGTAGCATCTCCAACCCAATTAGCAATATAATTATCAACTAATTCTACATTATACTCCTTAGTTGCACCATTACCAGCTGTAACAGTTAATGTGGCAATATTATCTACAACATTAACAGTAACTGAGGCATTGAAATCAGTATTATCCAACGTTCCAGCTACAATGTTGTCAGCACCAAATGCATTATAAAATGTATAATTTAATACAGTAGGAGAGAAATTTGATACTCCCATATTATCTACTTGTATATCTGATAGGCTATTATTTAGATATCCAACTTTGGCTTTATCTAAATTTCCAATTGTATTTAAAATATCTTCAACAGATGCATTATCATCAATAGATACATCTTCAGCAGTTGTAATAATTGAGTTTATTACTGATTCGCCTGGTGAGTCTTCAACTACAATTGCTTTAACTTCATCTATTTTTGTTAACAACTCTGTTTTATCTATTATCGATAGGTTGGTTAATTTTATATTATCAATAAATAGTACAGGACTTCCGCCACCACCCGTATTTCCAACTTTTTTATATCCAAAACGAATTGTTACACTCTTCTCCTCCTCTAAAGTAAACTCTAGATTTTGTACTTCCCAAACATTTAATGCCGAGGCCAAAGGACCATATGTTTCAACTTCATCTATAATATATCCACATAAACTTCCACCACTATTTATATCTTGACGCACAAAAGAGTCCCAACTTAAAGCATATTTACCTGCAGGTAGTGTTATAACCTGTTCCATATGCCCTTGATCTCCCCAGTGATGTTTTATTGCTATAAGATAATTATTATCTCCTTGAACCGATGTTTCATTATTTGGCACATCAACACTTAAAGTATTTGACACTGCTGATGACGGTACTCCATAAGGCAAAGAGAATAACTTCGCAAATGCCATTGAAGGAGATACATTCCATCCCGTGATTGGATGCATTTTATTATTTGCTGGTTCTAGACTATCAACAGATTCCATTATAGGATCTGTTTCAAAATCCGCATTAATTAAATAATCACTAGTGACATCCACTTGTGCATTTATTACAACTGTAAAAAAGAAGCTCAGTGCAATAAGCTTCGAAAATTTTTTTGTTAAATTTTTCATGTTATAGTAATTTAAAGTAATAAGTAATTAATTATATATTTTTTAGAAATACAGCTATATATATGACAATATATTACACTTTGTAAAAAATATTAACAACCACTTATTGATTATTAATAGTATAAAAGTATGGTGATTAATCTCAAAGTGTGTATAATTTTAAGTCACTTATGGATATTTTTATACCATGAAACAATTTTAAACCATTAGTGAAATAATTTTAAACACTATTGCTAGAAGTGTTATAAGACTTTCAAGGTCAGAAGTGTTAAAATAAAACAACTGTAAATAATAATATTAACAAATATTAATTAAAAACTGTCCATTAGGAAATCTAAATTATAACATTTTTTTGACTTGATAATTTGGGATAATAAAATCACTTAATTTTTTAGAACAATATTACTCATCAGTATTAGAATATTTCTCATAATACTCTAAAGGAGTTACCCCAAACTCTTTCTTAAAACATGAACTAAAATATCTTGGGTCATTAAATCCAACTGCATACGCTAACTCAGAGACTCTCATATTTTCTTTCTCTTTCATTATTTGACAAGCTGTTTTTAATCTAATATTTCTAATAAAGGATACATAAGTCATTCCTGTTAATGACTTCATTTTTCTAAATAATGTAGACTTACTAACTCCCATATCATCAGCAAATTGAGTTTGATCATAATCGGGGTTACTAATATTATTATTTATAAATTCCACCGCTTTATTTAAAAACTCTTCATCAAGACTAGTATAATCAAAATCTTGCACTTCAAAAACTAACTGATTTTTGATATTATTGTACTTTTCACTCCTTGATTTTAGGAGATTTTTTATTCTAGATTGTAATAATGTAAGATTAAAGGGCTTTGTTAAATATCCATCTGCACCTGAATCGTAGGCATCAATCATATCCAATTCAGAAGTTTTTGCAGTTAGAAGCAAAATTGGAATATGACTAAACTCTATATCAGTTTTTATTCTACTACATAATTCAACACCATCCATTATTGGCATCATTATGTCAGAAACAATTAAATCTATATCATTATTTTTCACAACTTCAAGAGCTTCAGCACCATTTGTTGCAGTAAAAACATCATACTCAGACTTTAGAAGATTTTGCATCATTTCAAGCAACTCTAAATTATCTTCAACTAGAAGTATGATTTTCTTATCACTTTCGTCATTAATAATATCATTATCTTCAGGTTCAACAGCTGGCTCTTTAGTCACAACTTCTTCAGGTTCTATATAAAGTTCATCATCAATGTCTATTTCATTATAATCCTCTCGCAAATAAGGTATCTTCACAATAAACTCTGCGCCTTTACCTTTAATACTTTCAACAGTTATTGTTCCACCGTGAAGTGTTACTAAATCCTTGGTTAATGAAAGTCCTATTCCTGTACCAACCGTTTTAAATTTTCGATAATCTCCCTCGTAAAATCTTTGGAATAGGTTTGTCTGCGCACTTTTAGATAAACCCTCTCCATCATCTTTCACAGATATAATAGCTCTTTTTAGATTTTCATCTTTAGATAACTTTATAGTAATATTTCCGTTTGCCCTATTATATTTAGATGCATTAGAAATCAAATTATATAATATCTTATCAAGTTTATCTGGATCAAAAAAAGCATGAAATGGTTTTGGGCTTATTTCTACAAAGAAATTAAGTTTCTTCTTTTTAATTAAAGGTCTAAAACTATCAATATTATTAGAGACAAAAGATGCTAAATCTCCCTTTGAGACAATTAATTTAAGATTGCCAGACTCGGCTTTACGAAATTCTAAAATTTGCTGTAAAAGCCGAATTAATCGATTTATATTATTATTCATCACCTCATAATGAGATTGCATAAATTGAGGAGCTTCTTTTTTTAAATCATCAACAGACGCTGAAATTATAGTCAAAGGTGTATAAAACTCATGAGTAACATTGGTAAAAAACTGCAATTTTGCATGATTAAGTTCATCAGACTTAGACTTTTGAACTTCTCTAATTTTTAGCTCATTTTTCAAATTTATTCTTGCAGATGCTGTCCTATAAATAACATATATTACTGTTACAAACACCAATAAATATATAGAATAAGCCCACCAAGTTAACCATGGTGGTGGAAGAACATTTATTTTAAGAGAAATAAAATCATCATTCCAAACCCCATTTGCATTTGTCGATTTTAAAACAAATTTATAATTGCCAGGCTTTAGATTATTATAAAAAGCAAACTGTCTATCTTCTTGCGTATATTTCCAAT
Organism: uncultured Marinilabiliaceae bacterium; assembly: GCA_964532085.1. Taxonomy (GTDB): domain Bacteria; phylum Bacteroidota; class Bacteroidia; order Bacteroidales; family Marinilabiliaceae; genus CAZHHH01. Next base: position 1,472 of record CAZHHH010000048.1, on the reverse strand, counting down.
CAGTATCAAAATTTTCAAGTTTGTAAGAATATGCAAAATTATCTGGTTGATCAAATCCCAGAACTGAAAATTCAATTGTAAAATTATTGTTTTTATAATCTAAGGTTAAGTTCTCTGAAAACTGTGGAATATAAGATGTTATTTTTTCTCTTTCAGTTTTTGAAAAATCTTTTAAAGGCTTATTATGAATTTTAATATCAGTAATAACTAACGGCGGAAAATCAAACTCCTGTTCTTCTAAGGTCAGTGGATTAAAACTATTTAATCCATAATTTCCACCTAAAAAGAAAATACCTTCTTTTGTTTTATAAAATGACTTTTTTAAGAATGAGTTATTTAAAAGGCCATCTGAAGTAGAATATGTTTTTATTTTAACTTCATCAAAATTACTGTCATTAAATTGAACTTTTACTAATCCTTGATTTGTCCCCAACCATAGATTACCAAAATCATCATTAGTGATTAAATACACAGCATCCCCTGGTAGTTTCCATTTCTCATGTAATGGTAAAAAAATGTTCTTTTCTCTATCAAAATAACTTAACCCTCCACCTTCACTCCCTGCCCAAATATTACCTTTATAATCTTTAAAAAGTGAAGAGAAGTTGTTATTATTAGTTTTATTATTTTTAAGTGAATAGTTTTCAATACTATAATCACTTATCTCAAATCCCTCACCTTTAACCTTATAAATACCATTATTAATTGAAGCAATCCAGAATTCATTTTTTTCTCCTTCAATAATATCGTTAACAATTAATGTTTTTAAACTAACTCCTTCATGATCTATTTCATCAAAACGAACATATTCAAAAGTAGGACTAACCATTGTAAATCCAAAATTACTCCCAATCCACCTATTATTATTTGAATCTTCATAAATTTCAAAAAATTGATGTCCAGAAATCCATGGTGCATTTGTAGAAGTATAATGTTCAATCTTGTTTTTTGAAGGTCTATTTTTATCATATATATATATTCCGCTATTATAAGTTCCAAGCCAAATCTGTCCATCCAGCTCCATCTTTTGAATACAAAATAGAGCAGGAACTGCTGAATAATTATACTCTTCATTATTTAATGGTAATTGATATTGTTTTCTTTTAATATCATACATCACCAATCCATACCCACTAACTCCAAGCCACATATAATCTTTATCAACATGCAAGCATGCAATTGAGTTTGTCTTTAAATCTTTTTTTAATTCTTCAAATTGATATGAGGTGAAGAGAGTTTTTTTTGTGTTTACAATATTGATTCCACCACGAAGCAACCCAAGCCACATAACACCCTGCTCATCAAACACAATAGAATTAACTTCATTATTAGAAATTGTTGATTCAGATTCACCAGGGTAATAATTTATAAATTCACCTTTTTTCTCATCTGTTAAAATAGATAAGCCTAACCTTGTTCCGATCCAAATATTTTGTGAGTGTACATCTTCTGATAAACTATAAATAATATTA
>CAZHHH010000047.1:0-17943 GCA_964532085.1 uncultured Marinilabiliaceae bacterium | reverse complement strand
AACAAAAACAACATTTCTGAAGCTGAGCAGATTTTTAAATTTTATGTTGACGACTATCTTCCTTTATGGGAAAAAATTGAGTGGTTTGAAGCTGACATCTCTGATTATTTTTCAATAGAGGAGGCTTTAAATGGTGTAAAATATGTTATTCACGCTGCCGCAAAAGTCTCATTTAGTCCTGGAGAATCGGAAAAGATGATGCAAATAAATTCCGAAGGAACAGCCAATATAGTTAATGCTTGTTTGGATGCTAAAATTAAGAAGTTTTGTTATGTCAGCTCAATCTCTTCATTGGGCAAACCTATTGATGGCGAACCAATTCACGAAGATTTAGAATGGCAAGCAGATTCAAATCGTTCTGCATATTCGCACAGCAAATTTAGAGCTGAAATGGAAGTTTGGCGAGGTGCAAAAGAGGGATTACCCGTTGTAATTGTAAATCCATCCGTGATAATTGGACCTGTAAACTGGAAACGAAGTAGTGGTAATTTTTTCTATACTGCAAAAAAGGGAATGCCATTCTATACCAATGGTTCTACTGGTTTTGTGGATGTTAGAGATGTTGCTAACTCTATAATCTTACTAATGGAAAGTGATGTAGTAGATGAAAGATTTCTAATAAATAGTGAAAATCTTCCTTTTAAGGAGTTATTTACACTTATTTCAACATCAATTGGTAAAAAAGCACCTTTTATTAAAGTGTCAAGGTTTTTGACAGAAATTGGTTGGCGTGCTAATGCACTTTTATGTTTTATAACAGGGCAGACTCCAGCTATAACAAAAGATACAGCAAGAACATCACATTCAAATGCATACTTCTCTAATGAGAAATTTAAAAAGAAGTTTAATTATGAATTTATCTCCATTGAAGAGAGTGTAAATAATGCAGCTAAGTGGTTTAATAAGAAGTAGGAGTTCAAATTAATGAAGAAGGAAAACAAAAAAAATAAAAAGAACAAAAAGAGCATTTGGAAAAGGCTTGTAATTTGGAGTGTAAAATTAGGGTTTTTTGCAGGTTTAGCTACTGTTATTTTTGTCTCGTTAGTTTATATAGGTTTGTTTGGAAGAATTCCAACATATTCAGATTTAACTTCTATAAAAAATCAAACAGCGTCTGTTGTCTATTCTGCCGATAATAAAATGATTGGCAAATATTATATGCAAAACAGACTCTCCATTGATAATAAAAACATTTCTCCCCACGTTAAACAAGCCTTGATTGCCACTGAGGATAGTCGCTTTTTTGAACACGAAGGACTTGATTATATCAGCTTAGGGCGTGTAATTGTGAAAAGCTTGTTACTAAGAGATACTCGTCAAGGTGGTGGGAGCACTATAAGTCAGCAGTTGGCAAAGAACTTATTTCCACGTACAAATCTTGGTTTTTTAACCTTGCCTGTTGGTAAAATCAAAGAGATATTTGTTGCTTCACGGCTTGAAAAAAGTTATTCAAAAGATGAAATTCTCGCTCTATACTTAAATACAGTCCCTTTTGGAGAAGATATTTATGGAATTGAGGTTGCTGCAAATAGATTTTTCAACAAATCATCAAAGAACTTAACCATTCCAGAGGCGGCTACGCTTGTAGGGATGCTTGCTGCAAATACCGCTTATAGCCCAAGATTACATCCTGAAAGATCTAAACAGAGAAGGAACGTAGTTTTGCAGAGAATGACAGAAAACAACTATATCACAAATGAGGAGGCTGAAAGGCTGTCATCTCAACCTATAGAGCTCAAATATAACCGTTTGGACAGTAAAGGTGGAATCGCTCCTTATTTTTTAGAGAAAGTTAAACAAGAAGCTGTGCAAATTCTTAACAAAAACTATGGTGATACTTATGATATCTACACTCAGGGATTAAAAATATTTACCACAATAGATTATGACCTTCAAACATATGCCAATGATGCAGTTATTCAACATTTGACATATCTTCAAAATATCTTCAACCAACATTGGAGCAACTCTAATCCTTGGGATAATCATCCAACCTTTTTGATGGATAATATTAAACAACTTGAAAGATATAAAGCACTTTCTAAAAAAGGTTATGATGAAAACAGAATCATTGATGAGTTAAAAAAGCCTGTGAACACGATGCTTTATACAATGGATGGGGAAAAAAGCGTCACTATCTCTCCCATTGATTCACTAAAAATAGCTTTAAAAACTTTACAAGCGGGTTTTGTTGCTATAAATCCCGAAAATGGTCACATTTTAGCGTGGAATGGTGGTGCAAATTATAGACAGTCACAATATGACCACGTTACAGCTAGCCGTCAAGTTGGGTCAGTTTTTAAACCTTTTGTTTATGCCACAGCACTAAATAGAGGTCACGAACCGTGTGAATATTTCTCCAATGAAGAGAAAACTTATAGCAACAACTGGACACCTGCAAACTCAGATGGCGAATATGGAGGATATTACAGTTTAAAAGCTGGTTTGATACATTCTACAAACACCACAGCCGCACAACTTATAGATATAGTAGGCGTTGGTCAAGTTACAACAATGGCAAAGCAGTTGGGAATCATTTCTAATATTCCACAAGTACCCTCAATAGCTTTAGGTACAGCTGAAATTCCTCTTTTGGAGATGACCGCTGCATACAGTTCATTTCCAAACTATGGAAGAGCCTCAAGACCAGTTATGATATTAAGAATTGAGGACGTAAAAGGTAAAATTATATATGAAAGTGATGAAAGTCACCCACTAATAGAAGCATTTAATGAAGAGACAGCACGTTATATGGCTGAAATTCTAAAAGAGGTGACAACACGAGGAACAGCCCGTTCTTTAAAAAACACCTATGGGTTAAAAGGCGATTATGGTGGCAAAACTGGAACAACACAAAATAACTCTGACGGCTGGTTTATTGGATTTACACCAAATATTGTCGTCGGTGTGTGGGTTGGTGCCGATAGCCCTTTAGTACGTTTCAGAACAACTCAGCTTGGGCAGGGTGCGCATACGGCTTTGCCTATTTTTGCTCGATTTATGCAGAGAGTGGAAAATAGTAGTAAAAACAAGATATATACATCAACAAAATTCACACCTCTGCCTGATTATTTATCTTATCAATATGAGTGTGAAGATTTTGTTGAAGAGCTAATTTCTGATGATGATTTATCATTCTTTGAACGACTATTTACACCTAAAGACAAGCCTGATAATAAAGAGAGGGGTAAAGTTATTGATAAGGTGAAGTCGATATTTAGGAAGAGAGATGATGAGAGATGAGAGTGGAAAGAGGAAAGGTGAAAATTTAGGACGATAACGTAGGGGCATCCCTATGTGGTCGTCCTAAGTTAGAGGAAAGAGGAAAATTATCAATGTACAATGAGAAATGAGCAATGTAAAATGGAAAAAAGCAAAGGAAGATACTTGCGCATCTTCCTTTACCAACTAAATAAACTTAAAACGAAACCAAAATCTTTATACAATTTTACTTGTCGAGTTCAATTGCTGTCATCAGAAGTAACGCTAAATTAAACGGTGAATCGTCTTTACAAATACCTTCTTCTAATTTATATGTCTCCTCTTCTTCTAACAGTTCAAATTCTTCTTTTATTGAGTCAAAAATTTTGTTTGCTTCATTAATATAACTTTCAGGCAAATATCTATTATTTGCAGATTTTGCAAAAGAGTATGAAATCATTAATGAAGTTTCTAAATCTATATCTTTCTTCTGACCCATTGTCCATATACCATCTTTTTTATATTTAGATGATTCAATTTCAAATGATGTGTTTAAAATTGATATTAGCTCTTTGTAATTTGAGTGATTTTTTGGTAAAAACTCTAGAACATCAACTACAGAGACTAAATATTTACCAATAATAATATTATTATTAATATCATCTGACTCTTGTATATCATCAAAATATTCTATCAACAGTTCGTTCTTCTCTTTTGAATATACTTTTATCATTCGATTAGTAACATAGCTAAACCATTGATGTTTATTAAACTCTTTAGCATATTGAACTAAAAATATGTTTGACATACAAAAAGCGTCATAGCCTTTGAAAGTTTCTTTTCCCTTTTTTAGGTTATTTTCAATTTCAGAGATATATTTTTCAATGGCCCTTTTATACTTATCATCACCCGTTCGCTTATAAAGCGTAATTAAATTAATGGTTGGATAAAATGTATTTATAGAATCGCTAAATATAATTGTGCCATCATCCTTTACATAAGCATCTACATTATCTTCTAAAAAGGTTGAGAAATTAGAATCGATATGTCCTAATTTATCAATGATTTGCGAAAGAAATGCCACTTCATAGCTAAGCTTAGAGGTGTGTAATTTATCACAATTGGATGCTACAATATTAGCAATTGTAAGTGACAATTTATCCTGTCGCTCAACAGTGCTATTTCTTGAGTTACACCCAAAAAGCAACACAAATATGAGTGGAAAATAATATAGATAACTAGTTTTCATAAGGTCTCTTTATTCTATTATTTACCAAAATCTATTTTATCTGAAACAAGCTTGTTTAGATAAACTTCTAGATTAGTATAATTTTCATTTAATGAATATTTTGCTCCATCAGCAGGGTCATCTGGATCTAATCTATTTTCAATTTCCCACGCATCTGGAATTCCATCACCATCTGTATCTTTTGGTCCTACTACAGATTCTATTATTGGCCAACCGCCAACATCTTCTACGCTGTCAATAATTCCCGACCCTGCACCAAAAACTCCTCCATAGGTAGCTGTTCCATTTCTTGTCTCATCTACAACTCTTTCATCAACTGCATCACGATAGATACTCATACCAGCATGACTCAACACTGATTCAAAGGCCTCTTCTGCAGTCTCGATATTTATAAACTCAACAGCTATAGGATTTTCTAATTTTAAATCATCTTTTAAACCTCCGCCACGAACATCGAAGCCCAACCAGTTATTTTCTGTCACTGCTGAAGAGGTGTGAACATAATTTCCATTAACATAGAACTTACCATAATCCTCTCCTTTATAAGCTTCAAAAATCCTGTTCTTATGCTTCATTGTTCCAGGACCAGCTTTATAATAGTTATTAATAATATTATATTGACCTCCTTCTCCACCATATGAAGAGTTATCGCCCCAATTGTATATAACATTATTAATTAATTCTGCATATTCATCTTTAATACCATCTCTTACTCCGTAAAAGCGTGGATTTCTACTTTTATGATGAGCTATTAAGTTGTGATGAAAAGTTGCTTTAACTCCACCCCATAAACCACCATATCCATGGTCACCTTTTTCATGTAGAGATCTGTTTAAGCTCTCTGCAATAATTGACCATTGCATTGTAAAATTTTGATTGTCATAAAATGACGCACATTCATCAGTTGCCCAACTCATTGAGCAGTGATCAATGATAATATTCTTTCGTCTTCTACCCTCAAGAGCATCTCCCTCCACTCCTTCATCAGATCCCATTCTAAATCTTAAGAATCTAATTATTACGTTATCTGCATCAACTATTACTGGGAAATTTGTAATTGTTATCCCTCCCTCGGGTGCAGTCTGTCCAGCAATTGTAATATTGCTATTAGTTATTTTTAAAGAGCGAGTTAGCTCTATATTTCCAGAGACTTCAAACACAACAGTTCTTTTTTCTCTTTGGTCAATAGCATATCTTAAAGTGCCAGGAACGCTACTATCTTCTAATGAAGTTACTTTGTATACTTTTCCACCTGCACCTCCAATAGTGTACATACCACCACCTTCTGCACCTGGAAAAGCTGGTATTTTTGTTCTATCTGGTATTACATTTTCATCTTCATCAATATCTTTATTCAGTACATCATCTTTATCTTTTGAACAGCTAAAAATTAACAGCGAAAATATTAATGCTAGAAAGAGTAATCTGTTTTTATACATAATGTAACTTTTGTGTAAAAATGGGTAGTCTTAAATGACTACCCATTTCTCTTAAACATATAAACAATTATTTTATCCAACGTGGGTCACCTATAACATCATGAGTTAAATCTTCATGACTTATGGTGAAATCACCGTTTGCAGGATCTGCAAAACCAGGATTATGTTCTGTGTAATTTGCATTATCAACAGCAACCTTACCTTCTGCATCAGGTGTGAAGAAATTAGGCGCATTGTAATAGTTATTTTTCGAATATTCAACTATTGTTGTAGCTGATTGATTAGAATAGAATGCAGCTGTTTGTGCAATAATATTATTAATCAAACGAATTTCATGACTTGCTAATCTAATATAAACAAATCTTTTTGCTCCGTTACTAACATTATAGAATGTATTATTCTTAATTGTAATTTCGCTCATTACTTCTGGGAAGTTAGTTGAACCACCAGCATCCATACGGAAGAAATCACGTGGAGAATTAGCAACTTCATAAACAGTATTATTCTCAAATAAGAATGAAGCTGTTAATCCTTGACGGAAGTCGATGAAGTCACCACCAGAACACTCTACATCATGAATAATATTACCCTTGAAGGTAACTGCCTCAATATTAGCCTTTTTGCTTACATAGAAAATACCTTTCACATAGTTGAAAATCTCACTATCTTCTATTGCTACGCGTGGATACATTACATCTGTATCGTCATCATAAACTACAGTTTGGTTACCATCTGGAGCATCTGTTCCATCAAGAATTAGATTCTTAAGATTAGCTGCACCACCTTCTTTAATTCTAAAAATAGCACCAATTACAACAGGTTTATCTGAAGGTATAGCTCCAGTAATGCTAACATTAGTATTGATAGCAATATTTGAGTTTACTTCATATACACCTGGCATAAGAGCAAATACATCACCTGCTTCAGCAGCTTCAACCATTGCTACTAAGTCATCTTCAGGATTAACTTGAATTGCACCACCTAAATCTATTGGTGTTTCAAAAGTGATTGTACCTCTTGATTTTTCACCATTAAATAACTCTGCGGTATATTCTGTTTCTCCTGTTAATCCTGTAATAATTGCAGAACCTGCTTCAACATCAGCTGCAGTAACATTGTAAGTTATATTACCTGGATTTAAAACAATTTTTGTTGCAGCTTCACCTGCTGGCCATGAAATTTTCACTTGGTCAGCTTGGATATCTTCAAGTGGAAGAGTGCTTAATATTTGCTCCTTTTCAGTTCCAAACACTTCACTTGTCCATCTTGATTCTGTAATATTTGCTCCAATAGCTCTTACTCTTACTGAATATTCAGTTTCGCCTTCAAAACCAGGAACAATAAATGGTAAATCTTCAATTAATATATCAGAAAATTCTTTATAAGCACTTCCTGAGTAATCTTCTTCACCATTAGCAAAGAATTGAAGTTCATAGCTTACAGCTTTCTTAACAGCTTTCCAACTAACGCGAGCCGTAGTTTGATTTTGTACTCTCACTTCTAAATTAGTTGGAGAGAACAATTGATCTACTGTAACTTCTGTTACTTCTGGGTCTATATCATCACTACATGAATTAAGTGAAAATAGAAATAGAGCACCAAGTAGAAAAGTTGATATTTTATATATTTTATTCATTTTCTATCTTTTTATGTTAGATTAGTTTTTAAAACCATCATTATTTAACATACCGTTGCTTGACTCGATAAATGTTTGCCAAATTGGCCAATATTGTTGCTCATCAGGATTTGATACATAAAGAGCATTCCAATATTCTATTTTCTCATCATCAGATGACATTTTCCAAGTCTTATTTTCGTCATATCCTAATGTTTCACCTTCTGCATCAGTGTCACCGTAGTTTAGACCATAGATTTCTAGAGTTTCACCATCTTCTAGAGTTTTGTAATATATCTTACTTGGAAGATCAGCATATTTACCTTCTCTATTTTCAAGCATCTCTAGCTTATCTTTAGTTTCAGCTAGTTTAGTTCCTAATAAGTTCCAACGAATTAGATCACTCTTACGTAGCATTTCACCAGCAAACTCAAGCGCACGCTCATCAACAATTGCATTAAAGAATTTCTCTTTGCTTGCTTTTACTTCATCAATATAAGCATCTACAGCTGCTTGATTATCACCATAAGCTCTGCTTCTCACCTCTTTTAAGTATGGTGCTGCAGCTTCTGGACCATCAAGCTCATTAACTGCCTCAGCTAACATTAATAATACGTCTGCATAACGCATGTATAACCAGTTTAAACCATCATCGTTTGGTGCAGTAACTCTTCTTCCTGCCTCTTCATATAACCATTCGTAACGATATTTACCGTAGTAGAATTTGTTTAAGTTAGTTGGTATTTGTACACCATCTTTCCATTCATAAGGTACACAAGTAACATCACGTCTCTCGTCTTCTAACTCATAATCGTAGAATAATGCAGGGTTTGGACCATTAGCTCCACCTTTTGGCTGAGCAGTATATTTATCAACATTAGTATGTTTTACACCTAAGTCAAAAATAACTCTACCTCTACCTTCTGCAAATGGAATTTCCCAAAGCACTTCACGACCTGCTTTATACTCTTCGCTATGTACTGCTCTAAAAACACCTTCAAAAGTAGGTTCTAGCATAGCATGTCCACTTTCATAGATATCTAAACACTCTTTTTTAGCAATAGCATACATTTTCTCACTAGAAAGTTCTGGGTCATCACTTTTTCTGATTTCACCATTTCCTCCTTCATGGAATCTTTGTCCGTATCCTCCAGCTGCAAGAGCTAATCTTGCTCTAAGACCTTTAACAAATGCTTTGTTAACTCTCTCTGTAGACTTAGTTTTTGCTGACTCATTTGGCCAAGCAACTAATTCTGCAGCTTCTTCAAGGTCTGCTAATAATTGTTTGTAAATAACGTCTCTATTTGCTCTTGGTAAGTAAACTGTTTCAGAATCTACTGGTTTGAAACGAGCTGGTACGTCACCCCATGCTTTAAGCAAGTCGCTATATACAACAGCGCGAAGAGTTAGAACCTCTCCCAATAATTCAGCCATTTCTGGACGTTTATCAACATCGCCATAAGCTCTTAAACCTTCGATAGCAATATTTGCACGCTCAATACCTTCATAAAATTTTGCCCAAGCATTATTTTCGGTATTCATCTGACCATTGTTCACATTTGTGTTATAGTTAGATAGAAGTCCTTTATCACCATCATAGTTTTTCAAATCATGCACAACCTCAGTATCAGTATTCATTCCGTAGTAAACTAAGAAACGACCTCTATATGAGTTTGTCTCACCAAACGAGTGTATAATACCCGCTACTGCTCCCTCTGCCAAGTTTGGATTAGAGAAAATAACAGACGCATCTAATGATGACTTGTTATCTACCTCTAGCGTATCCTCACAAGATGCAAATCCTCCAATCAGGATAAGAGCTGCTAAAAGATTATATATTATTTTTTTCATTATTTCTATTTATTTAAATGGTTTTCAACATTTCTATTTCTCAAATAAAAGTCAAATTAGAATGTTAAATTTAAACCTACAACAAATGATTTACTCTTTGGATATGCAGAATAATCTACACCTGGAGTTAAAGCTGTTCTACGACGAGTAGAAACTTCAGGATCAAATCCAGAATAGTTAGTCCACATAAATAGGTTATAACCGCTTGCGTAGAATCTTAGATTGTCTAATTTCATTCTATTTACGACATGCTTAGGTAATGTATAACCTAATGTTAGTGTATTTAATCTTAAGAATGAACCATCTTCTACAGCCCAATCAGACATAACAAATCTTGACATATATGGAGACCACATAGTTGTATTTGCGTTCATTTCTCTTAACTCTTCAGGGTCGTTACTTATAGTACCGTCAGCTTTCAAGTTTGTCCAACGCTCACCACTTTTCATTATGTCAATCATATTTCTTGAATGATATTTACTTGTTGATGTGTACTCAACTTTGTTTGCGTTATAAACATCATTTCCGTAGCTCCAGTTAAATGCAGCTGAAATATCGAAACCATAAACACGTCCATTAAGAGTGATACCTCCTGTGTGTAATGGGTTTGCATTACCAATTATTGTACGGTCATCTGCATTAACAATTGTTGGATCGTTGTCTTCATTTCCGTCATTTAGGTTTTTAAGTTTCATAGTACCCGGACGTACAGTTCCTACAATCGGCGAGCTGTCAACTACTCCTTCTTTCAATACCCATCTTCCATCGATGAATCCTTCGAAATCATCAACTTCATAACGGCCATCACTTAAGTAACCAAACATTTCACCTACAGAACCACCTTCTCTAACTATAAAGTCGTTACCAATTTCAGAAGATGCCCACATTGATCCTTCGTAGAAAGTTTCCATATCACCTAAAGAGATAATTTCATTTCTGTTAAAACCAATGTTTCCATTAATAGTAAATCCGTAGTTTTGCTTATCAACAACGATATAGTTTAAAGCAAACTCAATACCTTTGTTTTGTGTCTCTCCCATGTTACGATATTGGTTATCATAACCAGTACCTGGAGTTAAGAATCTAATAAGTAGATCTTTTGTATTATTTTGATAAAGTTCAAGATTTCCTGTTAATCTACCTCTTAGAGTTGTAATATCTAAACCAATGTTACGAGTAATGGTAGTTTCCCATTTTAAATCTGGGTTAGCCATAGTTTTAGAACCTGCCCAATAGCTATCAAAACCATTTACAAAGTTAGTAGTTTTAACTTCTAAAGACTGAACCATTTGCCCTGGAGGTATATTATTATTACCTGCAGTACCGTAACTAGCTCTTAATTTAATATCGTCAAACAAGTGTCTTACACCATCCATAAATGGCTCACCTGTTAAACGCCATGCAATAGCAGCTGATGGGAAATATCCCCAACGATTTCCTTCTGAGAATTTAGAAGAACCGTCCGCTCTAAATGTAGCATTTAAAAGATATTTATCTTTATATGAGTAGTTTGCTCTACCAAAGAATGATAATAAAACATCATCAGGACTTAAGTAGTTCTCAATTGAGTGAGCGCTACCTTGAGCCGAAAGTGCCGAAGCATCTTTGTATGTAAATGACTCTGGGAATCCGTGAACAACTGTCTCATGTAACTTTTGCTTTCTAATAATATACTCCTGACCAGCTAATAAGCTTAATGAGTGGTCATAAGAAAGTATATCAGCAAAGCTATAGTTGATAGTATTAGTATTTCTGAAAGTTTCTCTTTCTGTTCTCTTGAAAATCATACCTGGAAGGCCTTTATTTTCAGCACTTGGACGGTCTTTTACATAGTATGTAGTTAAACCATAGAATCTTTCATCTAAAGCATTATAGTTATCAACACCTAAGTCTGTTTTTAGTGTTAAGTTGTTAATCACTTCCCAAGCTGCACTACCATTTAGGTTGTATGCTTTTCTATTTTGGAAACGATCATTATCTGCAATAGCAGTTACTGGATGATATAAGTTAAATGAATCATCAGTTTCTCCAGAATCGGTTAATCCTTCAACTGGGAATACTGGATAAATCATAGCATATTTTAAACGAGAGTCTGCAGAAGAAACTTCATTTTGCTCATTAGCTCCACCACCTTTAATGTCAGTATCTGAATATCTTAATGAGAAATTCAAGTCAACTTTTTCGTGTGGCTTATTTCTTAATTTTAAAGAGATATTGTCTCTCTTAAATGAAGACATCTGCATAATAGCTTTATCATTGATACCGCTATATGAGAATAGATAAGTAGTTTTATCACTACCACCACTAATGCTTAAGCTTTGGTTGAATGTAAAACCAGTTCTACCAAACACTTGGTCTTGCCAGTTATTCTCAGCTATACCTTGGTATAAGTCCATATCCTCATAGTTACCAAAATAACGAGTATAATCTTCTGGCTTATTAGCTAATTGAGCTCTCTCATACTGGAAGTTTACATAATCATAAGCATCAAGTAAAGTTAGCTTTTTAGCTTGCTTTTTCCAAGCGGTGTAAGCATTATAATTAACTGTTACTTTTCCTTCTGATCCTCCTTTTGTTGTAATGATGATAACACCATTAGCACCACGAGAACCATAAATTGCAGTTGATGATGCATCTTTTAATACGTCGATAGACTCGATGTCTGATGCAGCAATGTCAGAAATTGACTCAACTGGGAAACCATCTACAATTAATAAAGGAGTGTTGTCACCCGTAATTGACCCACCACCTCGTACTCTAATTTTCATCTCAGCATCTGGAGAACCCTCAGTTGATGTAATTTGAACACCAGCAAGTTTACCTGTAATAGCTTCTGCAGCACTTGAAACTGGAATAGCTTGTAATGACTCACCTGAAACTGAAGCTACAGAACCGGTAATGTCACGTTTTTTAACTGTACCATAACCAATTGCTACAACCTCATCAAGTCCAATTACTGAACTCTCTAAAATTACATTGAATACTGAACGGTTACCAACCGATACTTCTTGCTCTTCAAATCCAATAAAACGGTAAATTAATACAGCCTCTGTTGGATTTGGCACTTCTAATTCATAATTTCCATCGAAATCAGTTACTGTACCAGTACCTGTTCCTTTTATGACAATATTAACCCCTGGCAAAGGCTCAGTAAGATTATCTGTCACTTTTCCTGAAACCAATCTTGTTCCTTGTGCAAATGATGATAATCCAATTATCAACATTCCAAAAAGGAGTAGATTGCGATAGATGTCTTTTCTTTTCATAGTTGAATATGACTTAAGTGATCTATTAAATAAATTAAACAATAAAATTTCATCTTCTTAAATGTCAATTAATAAAAATTAACCTTTAATGAGTGCAATCTATACATAATAACACAAAAAGCGCGTGGTCTATTCATCAAAAAAGGTGCTACAAATTGACAAAACAAACTATCCCACATTTGTAGACTATTTGACGAACACCGCAAATACCAAGGAAAAGAGACAAAAAACATTCGAAACATCAAGCAAATAAACAGATGACACACAAATCGAATAGTATAATCAGGAGAGAATGGACAATTGTTAAAATTCAATACTTAACTTAAAAAATGAACAATGGGCAAAGGATAATTATCAATAAATAATGGTCAATTATCAATGAACAATGGATGATGAATAATGGGCAATTATCAATAAAAACATGACAAAACCTATCTTTAATTCGATTAATGAATATTTTGGAATATTAGAAATAGAAAATGTTGCAGAGATATACGCCAATGCACATTCTACACATTTCTCAAAATGGCATCTTTAATAGAACTATTATCAAGCCCAACCTCTTTATACAGCTCTTCAACTGTGCCGTGCTCAATATATTTATCTGGAACACCCAGTCGCTCTACTTTCAATGAATAATTATTATCTGTAAAGAACTCTATCACTTCTGAACCCAAACCACCAACTATGGTACCATCCTCTACTGTTATAACGCTCTTGTAATTTTCCCCAACAGTATGTAGAATATTTTCATCAACTGGCTTTAAAAATCTCATATCGTAATGCGAAATTTTAACACCTTCGTCTCTTAGCTTTTTCACAACCTCATCAACATTAATACCAATAGGACCAATGGATAAAATAGCTACATTTTCTCCTTTAGAAATAACTCTAGCACTCCCCTTCTCAATCTTCTGCATAGGTTGCTCCCACTCTATAACTGACCCCGTTCCTCTAGGATAACGAATCACATAAGGTCCTTGATTAGGCAATTGAGCTGAATACATCAAATTACGTAACTCTACCTCATCCATTGGTGAGGAAATTGTCAATTGAGGTATTGAACGGAGAAATGACAAATCATAAACACCATGATGAGTAGGACCATCGGCCCCAACAAGTCCACCTCTATCAATACAGAAAACCACATTTAAATTTTGGATAGCTACATCATGCAAAACTTGATCATAAGCACGTTGAGCAAATGATGAATATATATTACAAAACGGTACAAAGCCAGTTATTGCTAATCCAGCAGAAAAAGTAACAGAATGTTGCTCTGCAATACCTACATCAAAAGCTCTATGAGGAAATTCCTTCATCATTATAGTCATACTACACCCTGTGGGCATTGCAGGTGTTATTCCTACAATTTTCTCATTTTTATGGGCAAGCTCTACAAGTGTTTGGCCAAAAACATCCTGAAAACGAGGTGGCTTCTCTCCATTATCTTGTACTTCTTCAATTTTGCCTGTCTTTTTATCAAACTTTCCACTTGGTGCATGCCAAGCAGTCTGCTCTTCTTCAGCAACTTTAAAGCCTTTTCCTTTTTTTGTTATAACATGCAAAACTTTAGGGCCTTTAATATTTTTCAAATCCTCTAAAACTTGCGTAAGCCGTACAACATCGTGTCCATCAACAGGACCAAAATATCGAATATTTAAACCTTCAAAAATGTTAGTTTGCCTAGTCAGCAATGTTTTTATGCTGTTATTAAGTTTTACAACAAATTCACGAGAACGCTCCCCAACAAGTTTTGTTTTTCCAAGAGCTTTAATTACCTCTTTTCTTACATTATTATATGTTTTGCTTGTAGCAATATCAACTAGATATTCACTCAATCCACCAACATTTGGATCGATAGCCATGTTGTTATCGTTAAGTATAACAAGCATATTTGCCTGAGAAATAGCAAGATTATTCAAACCTTCAAACGCCAAACCTGCTGTCATTGAGCCATCGCCTATTACAGACACAACCTGTGTTTCGTCATCACCTTTGAGTTTAAATGCGGTTGCCATCCCCAAGGCTGCAGAAATAGAGGTAGATGAATGCCCTACACCAAATGCGTCATATTCACTTTCAAATATTGATGGAAAACCACTTATCCCTCCATATTTTCTATTGGTATGAAATATATCTCTTCTTCCTGTTAATATTTTATGCCCATAAGCTTGATGACCAACATCCCAAATTAGTTTATCAATTGGCGTATTAAACACATAGTGAAGTGCAACTGTAAGCTCAACAACTCCAAGGCTAGCACCAAAATGAGCAGGATTAGTTGACACTGCATCAATAATAAAGTCGCGTAACTCATCACAGACTTGAGGTAAATCTTTGGGGGATAACCTCCTCAAATCTTCAGGTGAATTTATATTATTTAATATATTTTGAGCTTGCAACTCCATTTTTACTATCTCTTTTACTCCTTATTTTCTAAAGCAGTAGGGCACACTAATGCCAAAGATTCGCTCAAACTCTCTTCTGTTTCAGCTAAAATCACTAACTGGTCATAAGGTTCAATAACTGTACTTCCATTGGGGGTTAAGAAATTACCTTCACGCTTTATCATTACGATTAATGCTGTTTCAGGAAAACCTATCTCATATATTTTCTTGCCAACAACAGGAATATCTGGTATAATATCAACTTCTTTTATTAATGATTTTACATTATCAGATAACTCAATATCACTTGGCAACCTGCGTTTTAATCCTTCTGGCAAAGCCAAATTCATCCATTTTGATACAGCAGGCAAAGATGTTCCTTGCACCAAAACAGATACTATTGTTATGAAAAATACTAAATTAAAAATTTCTGGAGCTTTTTCTATACCATGCAACATCGGATAAGTTGCAAACACAATAGGCACTGCCCCGCGCAATCCAACCCACGATATGAACCAACGCTCACGGTTGGTAACTTTAAACACTGAAAGTGAAATCCATACTGCAAGAGGTCTTGCAATAATTATCATAAAAGCAGAAATTAATAATCCTGGAATAAATAAAGCCATCATTTGCGATGGGAAAACTAACAATCCTAATGTTAAGAACAATATAATCTGCATTAACCAAGCTATTCCATCGAAGAATTTGATAAGAGATTTTTTATGAATAAGTTCTTGGTTACCTAAAAATAATCCACATATATAAACAGCTAAAAATCCATTTCCGTGTAAAAACTCAGTTATTGAGAAAGTTAAAATAACCATTGCAACAAGCAGAACAGGATAAAGTCCATCAAAATCAAGCTTTATTCTATTAATAACAAGCTTTGTTATTTTTCCCATTCCAAGACCAAGCACTCCACCAATTGCAAACTGAATTAAAAACGATGGAAATATTGACCATATTGATGTGCCAGGAGATTGAATTATAGCAATTACTGATGTGGTTAAAAAGTAAGCCATCGGGTCATTACTACCACTTTCTAACTCTAATGTTGGTTTTAAAAATCCTTTAAGTCTAACACTTTTAGAACGTAGAATAGAAAATACCGCAGCGGCATCTGTAGATGACACTATGGATCCTAAAAGAAGAGCTTCTAAAAATGAAAAATCAGTAAAATACCACACTGCAGCACCAACTGACACCGCTGTTATTAGCACCCCCAAAGTTGCTAAAATTATACCTTGCCCCAAAATAGGTCTAACATCTTTCCAACTAGTATCAAATCCACCTGAAAAAAGTATATAATTTAAAGCAAAAACTCCAATAAACTGAGCTATTCTAGGATCCTCAAAAGGAATTTTACCTATCCCCTCAGAACCTGCCAAAATCCCAGTAAATAAGAAAAAAAGTAACGTAGGAATTCCCAAACGAAACGATGTTTTACCAGCAATAATACTCACCAAAAGTAATAAGCCAAGTATGAACAGTATATATTCAATAGATATACCCATTAATTTCTAAATAAAAGTTTAAATATCCGATAATTTACAAAAGTAGTAAAAAGAGAAGACTTTTTATTGTATTTAAGAGATAATGATTGTAAATGAAAACTTAATAATATGAAAAAATAGTAAGTCAAAAGATGAAAACTGAAAGTTGAAAGAGGAAAGTAGGGGCACTCCTACGTGGGCATCCGCTATTTGTATAGAATCAACCATTGTTTTCCGAAATGTTATAGGATACAAGTTAAAAACTATATATATTTACAATTAATTAAAAACACTTTAAATCTTAATAATTATGGACAAAGACTTTTTGATTTATAAACTAGAGAAAAAAATAAAAAAACAGGGGCGAACAATAAATATTTTAGCTGCATTTGTTGTTATGACTGTATTAATTCAACTTTACAATATGATTTTTTAAAACTTCTAGATATTATTAACCTATTAATTATGAAAAAAAGAATTGCTATCGTTCAACTTATCGTTAGTCTATTAGTATTAATTTTCTTTAGATTTATTACTACAGAAATTAATTTTATGACTAACTGGGGCTTATATTTCTTCTTAGTTCCATTAATTTTCTCTTTTGCATTAATCTATTCAAAAAAAGAGACACTAATTAAAGTGTTGCTTGGAGCATTATTTGGTGGAGTATTATCAATAATATTACATCTTGGGCCTTGGAGTGAAGGATATGTATTACTTAAACTACTTGCTCTTGCAAGTGGAGCCATTTTTTCTTTAGTTGAATATAGGCTAATTAAAGAGTAATAAGATTTTGAAAAAGTGGGTTTTTTAACTACAAGATACATTTGCTTATAAAAAATTTTATATTTTTGGCTAAAATTTTTGTAATATGTTAAGCACAAAACCTGCAAATATAAGCGATGCGGCACTAATAAATGAACTTGCCTGGATTGCCTTTCCACACACATACAGAGATATGCTATCCACTGAACAAATTGATTATATGATGGAGTGGATGTATTCTATACCAAACCTAGAAAAGCAAATTGCTGATAAAAACCATTCATTTTTTATAGCATACAAGAACAACAAGCCATGTGGTTACTTGCATATAGAAAAAGAAGATGAAGATATTTTCAAACTACAAAAAATATATGTTCTGCCAGATTTTCAAGGGCAAAAAATAGGAGAATTTCTATTTAAAACAGCTATCAAAGAGATAAAATTAATAAATTCAAACCCATCTCTTATGAAACTGCATGTCAACAGAGACAATAAAGCTGTACTTTTCTACCAACGCATGGGCATGAGAAAAATAGGAACAGGCGACTTTGAAATTGGAAATGGATATTATATGAATGATTATATTATGGGGTTGGAAATATGAGATAAGCAATGGACAATGAAAAATGAAAAATGAAAAATGAGAAGTGAAAGATGAGAGAGGAAAGAGG
>CAZHHH010000046.1:16387-18244 GCA_964532085.1 uncultured Marinilabiliaceae bacterium | reverse complement strand
TGATGTTGATTTTGAAGAGGTAAAATAATAGCTATTCAGTAAAATCAATATATATGCAAGTAGAGACACACAACCGTGTGTCTCTACTTTTTTTATGTATATATCTAATATTTTACAATCAATTTCTTTATTTCAGTTCCAACTTTAACAAAATATATTCTTCCATTTAAACTACTTATATTTATTGTAGAATTTGAATTACATAATCTCTCCGACAAATGAACTACTCCTTGCATATCTATTATTTGTAGTAATTGACCATCTATCAGTTTTGTGTTATTATTTTCTATTATTAAATAGTCTTTTGCTGGATTTGGGTAAATATTCAAAATTGTTGCCTTATTATTTATACCCACCGAATTACATCCAGAGCCATCCCCTATAACATCAATTTCCCAATCTTTATCAACAGCAATTTGTGTTGTGCTTATCAATGCGCCCGGATTTCCTTCTACAAAGATTCTATTAATACCATTTTTATTTTCTGACAATGAATTGTATAAATCATCCAAAGAACAAGCATCAAAAAGATTATTTTTTATAGATAAGAAAGTTAATTTTTCATTACTATCAATATCAATGGTTGATAGATAATTATTTTCTAAATCAAGGGCTTTCAAATTATTTGCACCTTCAACATCTATATTATTCAACTGATTATTAGATGCATAAAGTTGTTCAAGAGTATATATATTCTTGAGATTTAAAACCTCTATCTCATTATTTGAAATATCAATCTCCTCGATAGTTGTACTATGAGTAAAATCAACATTTATAAGTTGTTCGTCACTACAATGAAGCACCTTAACATTTCCATAAATTGTAAAAACTGGACTAATAATATCAAACTCCAATTCATTACTTTCAATGTTTTCACCAAGTTCAATAATACCATCCATATTGATATCTATGCTTGCATCTCCATCATATTCAAGATATATTTTTATTTTTTCTCCCACTTCTTTATCTGTTTGCAATGAGATTCTGTTTGAATTTGGACAACCAGACCCATCACCTACTCCCATTAACTCCCAATCAAAAGCAGAATACTCAATTGTATTACTTGTAGCTGTTCCAGGGTTATTCCTGATATTAAGCTCCATACCAGATTCATAATTATATGATAAATGTCTCATTAAATCATTTAATTCACAATCTGAAAAAGAGTTATTATTAATATATAACTGACCAAAAAGATTGACTCTTAAATCTAGTTCTGTAAGTTTATTATAAGAGAGTACATAATCTAAAACATAACTTGATTCGGGCAAAATTATAGAACTAATATCATTATAAGTAGCAGACAACTCATAGAGATTACTATTAACAGATAAATCCAAACTAGATATCTTATTATCTCCACAATATAAGGTATTTAACTTAGGATTATTAGACAAATCAATCTCGGTGATTTCTTCAGATTCTATCTCTAATCGTATTACATCTCCATATATTGTAAGAGTTTGAGAAGTTATTTCAAACTCTGTTTCAACGAAATTATATAAATATTCGTCTAAATCCTTTTTTCCATTTCCGTTAAGGTCAACCCAAGCTTCTGTATCAAACTCAACTTTAAGTTTAACAGTTTGTCCTACTGGCTTACCAGTTGTAAAAACAACGTATTCATCAGGGATACAACCTGTTCCATCGCCTGCCACATCAACATCCCAACCTTTAGCTGTTAATATATGAGTATTTGCTGTTAAAGCGCCTGGGTTACCTGATGACAAAAAATAATTATAATATGCACCCAAAGGCAAGTCATCAATAATTCTATTTAATGCGCAAGCATCAAAATCGTTATTCTCAATGTTAAGCCTATATTTCAGATTAGAATTACTACTAACATCTAAAGAT
>CAZHHH010000046.1:0-16287 GCA_964532085.1 uncultured Marinilabiliaceae bacterium | reverse complement strand
ATCTTTTTATCTTTTACAGCTGGACTAGTAAAAGGCATGCCACCAGAGAAACTCCTATTTATATACAAAAATTCAAGATTAATATTTTGAGACAAATCTAATGTTTCAATTTCAAGCGAAGTTAAATCCAATCTATTCAGTAAAGTATTGTTTGTTAAATCTAATTCTTTTATGGACAAATCACGTAAAAAAAGTGAAGATAGATTACCTAAAGCAGAAAGGTCTATAACCTCAACATCTAATCCTTCAAGCCTAAGTTCCCAAACATTCACGTTATTGGTAAAATCTAAAGCATTAACAGGAATATCAACGATTCCAAGAAAATTTAATTCTCTGTTTTTAGAAATATCAAGTGACGCAAGTGGTAAATCATACAATCCTAAACTTTCCAAATATAAATTTTTGGTTAAATCAATTGAAGTTATTGGCATTTCCCCAATATGAAATGATTCTAAGTTTTCCATATTTGAAACATCGACATTTGTAATATTTGGCAACTCAAAAAGTTCGAGAAATGTTAAATTGTTTAAATTTGATATATCAATTGAATTTAGAGATGGTAAGTCAACAATAGATAGTTCTTCTAAATCATCTAGCATCGTGATATCCAAACTTGACAAATGAGATAATTCAATAAGACCAAGCTTCTTCAAATTATTAGCGTTTGATAAATTAATTGAACTCAAAGAGGGCAATGCAATTAGCTGCAAATAATATAAAGAAGAATTAGATAGATCAATTGAAGAGAGAGAAGAAACTCCAATTAATGAAAGATTCGCTAGATTAGGAACAAGTGATAAATCTAATAATGGCACTTCACTATCAAATATCTGTATACTAGCAAGGGAATTGCTTTGTAAATTAAGATTGGTTATTTCAACCTGATTTTCAATTATTGTAAGAGCTTCAAGAACAGGATTTTCACTAATATCAATGTTTTTTATCTGACATCCGTAAAATGATACATATTCAACATCTCCATACAAAATTATATTTTGATTTTGAAGCTCAAAAAACTGATTACCAGGATTTAATTCTTCACCTGCGTCTATTATACCATTTTCATTCCAATCTATCCATGCATTAGAAGCAAATTCAAGATAAAAATCGAAATAAGAATTTAATGATTTTTCAGTGGTTAGTGTGATTTTATCTTGCCCACTTATTGTTGTAAAAGAGGCAAAGATAATAGCTGCAAAAAGTAACAATTTAATTTTCATAGTTGTAATTTAGAGATGAATTAATTTTTACAAAGTTTTAATTAAAATATTCTGGTTTGAGGAGTCTAGTTTTTAGGCAATAAAACTTTTGATAAAATTAGGTTTATTTTCAATGTTAAAAACGCCATTAATCAAATAAAAACGTCGTTTAGTCAAAAACTTATTAACAATACTTTTGAAGTAAGTTGATTTCAAACTAATAAGAAAGGCTCCCCTAAAAGAGAAGCCTTCAAACAATTAATTAATCCTATTTTAAAATTTATAGATCAACAATCCAACCTTTTACTGTTGCCCTATTAACTGCAATTTCAGAAACTCCAGGATTATCTACTATTGCAAGATATCCCATTTGTGTTTCTGGTAATTTATCAAATAAACTATTTAATTCTAGAGTATTTAATTTATTTCCTTCAATTTGTATCCAATTTAAATTTGTCAATGAATTTATATCAACCGATAGAAGTTGTGAATTAAAACAGACTATAGTTTCAAGAGTCTGTACTTCCGTTGCACTCAAATAATTAATTGTTGAGTCATTAAAATCTAAGATTTGTATATCACCGTAGATAGCTAATGTTTTAGACATAATAGTGTACTTTTTAAACACTCCATTTTCAAGTGTTTCATTTTCATCTCTCACACCATTATTATTAAGATCAATCCATGCATCGTTTTCATAGTTAACTCTAATTTCAATAGATTCTCCAATCTCTTTAGTTGTTGAAAAGAGAATTGTCCCCTGAGCTGATACAGAAAACAGACTAAACAAAATCGCTACTAATCCTAAAAATATTCGTTTCATTTTTCAACTTGATTTTATGGTTAAACTTATGATACAAATTTACAAAATCTGACCACCCCAAGTCAAATCGTTAATCAAACGAAAGTAGCAACTCATCAAAACAGAGCACAAAAGTCAAAAAACAAACATAACACCTTGATAATCAAGAAAACAAATTGCAATCATAGCAAAAAGTTTATTTTTTGATTGTGATGAATAGCTCTTTTTTAATGACGAATGAAAAATGTGCAAAAAAGGTTAACACTTTTTAAAGTATTAACCTTGCATTTTAAATATCTTAAATAATTATTAGTCGAACCACTCTGTGACTTCCTCAACAGGTTTTCTATTTCCTTCTGGCCACTCTTTTGCAGGATGTCCCACATAAAATAGACCTAAACATTTATCTTTTTTATCAATTCCTAAAAAATCGTTCATCTCCTCAAGATAAATTAATCTTGGAGTACCCCACAAAGCTGCAAGTCCTAAAGCGGTGCAAGTCAAATGCATATTTTGTACAGCACAAGCTACTGCCTCTATCTCCTCGATTTCTGGAATTTCTTCTGTCTCTTGTCTTTTCATAGTAACAGCAATTACAGCCGAAGCCTTTGCAGCACCTCCAGTGATTCTACCCACTACTACAGGGTCTTGTTTATCTTCTGGAGTTTTTGTTAAATATAGATTTTTAAGAAATTCACCTAATTCAGCTTTTTTATCTCCACGATAAACTTTAAATCTCCACGGCTCGGTTTCAGCGTGACTTGGTGCCCAAATTGCACTACTTAATATTGTTTCCAAGTCAGCTTTTGATACTTCTTTATCACTGTAATCGCCTGGACGAATAGTACGACGATCTTTTATAACTTTTAATAAATCCTCAACATTATGTCTCATAATTATAAATTATTTAATTAGATTTTTATTTTTAATGACTAAAACTAAAAAAACAATCAATCACTAACAAATATAATATTCTCTTTTAATATAAATATTGGTAAAGTCGTGATATTTTTGCATTTTTGATTATGCAAATATCGGCATCTTCTTTGATATGATTATATTTTATAAAAATAAAAAACATTATGAAAGTCAGAAACATTCTAACAATAGCATTATTATTAACATTTCAATTAGTTGCAGCTCAGCAACCATCAATTTTTGGGAAAGGTACACTTACACCTCAGCCAAAAACTGAAAACAAAACCGACAGTAAAGGTTTAAAACAGGGAGACTGGGAACGATATTACAACAATGGTAGACTAATGTATAGTGCATCTTTTATAAATGACACATTGGTTGGTGAAATGGTACGTTATCATCCTAACGGAAACAAAATGGCATATATAAAATATGATGATACCCCAACAGGCAAAGGCTATGGAGAAGTATATGACGACAACGGCAGACTTATCGGAAAAGGAAATTATTTTATGTCAAATAAAGAGGGAGAATGGCTCTTTTATAATAGAAATGTCCTCGTATCAAAAGAGAATTATATAAACAATAAAAAAGAGGGTATCTCCTACACCTACTATGACAATTCTCAAATAGCTATGGAGACCAATTGGAAAAATGATAAAAAAGATGGTGTAGAAACTGCATACTATATAAGCGGTAAAAAAAGAACTATAATTAATTATAAAGAGAATCTATTGCACGGTCACTATTTTGTTTTTCAAGAATCAGGTAGATATGAGGTAACAGGTGCATATTCTAATAATAAAATGAATGGAATCTGGGTATTTTATAATCCCGATGGAAGTGAGAATTACAGACTTAATTATAAAGATGGTGTTGCAGAAGAAGAGCATTTGATTGAGAAGCAACAGACAGAAATGTTTGAAAGATTCGAAGAAAATAGAAAAAACCTTCGAGATCCAGAAGAGTATATGAATGATCCAGATAGCTATATGCGTGGTTTTTAATTAGAAAAGGATGAAACAGCTTTCATTATATGAATTAAATAATAGAATAAGCTCTACACTAAAAAACAGCTTTTCTATACCATTGTGGGTACGCGCAGAAATAGCCGAACTTCGAGAGAATAGAAATGGGCATTGTTATCTTGAACTAATCGAAAAAGATGAAAAAAGTGAACAAGTTATAGCTAGAATGAGAGCTACAATATGGGGTTCAACATATAAATTGCTTAAACCCTATTTTGAAGATAGAACAGGGCATACTCTCAGTCAAGGTATAAAGATTCTTGTTCAAGGAACAGTTGAGTTTCAAGAATTATATGGATTAAGCTTTAACATTTATGACATAGACCCCAATTATACTTTAGGAGATCTTGAGCAACAAAGACTACAAGTCATCAATAAATTAAAAGATGAGGGAGTTCTAGAAATGAATAATGAGCTTGAACTTCCATTAGTTATACAAAAGATTGCTATCATCTCTTCTCCAACTGCAGCTGGATATGGTGATTTTATTCATCAACTTGAAAATAATGATTATGGCATAAAATTTTATCATAAATTATATCCTGCAATAATGCAAGGTGAGAATGCACCAAAATCAATTAGTGATGCTTTTGAAAAAATATTTGAAGCAATAGACCACTTTGATGCTGTTATTCTAATCAGAGGTGGTGGTGCAGCAGCTGATTTAATATGTTTTGATGATTATTGGTTATGCTATAATATAACACAGTTTCCACTACCAATATTGACTGGTATTGGACACGAAAGAGACTCGACAATTGCTGATGTAGTTGCAAACTCTAGTTTTAAAACACCTACGGCAGTAGCAGAATTTCTAATTAGCAAAGCTACTAAAACATTAAAAATAATAAATGATTATGCTAACTCTTTAAAAAACATTGTTATATATAATATTAATAATCAATCTCATATAATAAACAACTTTTCAATTATACTTAAATCTGAATGGAAAAATATTATTAATTATGAAAAAACAAAACTTAATATATTAAGTGAGAATATTCCTATTACACTAAAACGTTTTATAAAAGAAGAAGAGCTTTATTTAAATAGAAGAATAGAAAATGCACACTCTTTAGCTTATAAAAATATAAAAGAAAATAGAAGAAAAATAGATTTTTTCCAAAAAGAGAATGAGATTAAAAATCCCTTAAACATATTAAAAAGAGGATTTTCACTAACAACAGTCAATGGAAAAGTTCTAAAAAGCATAAAAGACATCAATCCAAACGAAGTGATTACAACTCATTTACAAGATGGAACCATAGAAAGTAAAACGATATAAAATTTAAAATTATGGCAAAGAAAAACTTAACATACAGCGCAGCAATGGAAGAGATAGAAGAGATTCTATCTAAAATGGAAAATGAAGAAGTAGATATTGATAATTTGTCAATTCAAGTAAAGCGTGTTAATGAATTAATCATATACTGTAAAGATAAACTTACAAAAACAGAGGAAGAGGTTGATAAAATATTCAACGAATTAAATAAATAGTTTCTATTCTAAATCCCAAGGACCAAAAGCTAGTGGCAATAGGTCTTTAGGATTATCTATTTTAATGACACTCTTTTTTCCAGCTAAAATTATTGGAAAAGCACTTCCGCCTCTATGCTGACTTTCAACAATAACTTGTCTGCAAGCCCCACACGGTGCTGTAACAGTATCTACCAACTCACCATTTGTCATAGCTACAACTGCAAGTAATTTTATTTTCGCATTGGGGTATTGAGCACCTGCAGCATAAAGTGCCACACGCTCGGCACACATTCCAGATGGATATGCTGCATTTTCTTGATTACTACCAATAACTATTTTATCGTTATCCAACAACAAAGCACAACCAACACTAAAACCCGAATAAGGAGCATAAGCATCTTTGGCTGCTAAAATAGCATTATTAACAGCCAATTGTTCCTCTTTATTCAAGTGATTTATTGAAGGAAACTCACGACACTCAAACTGGTTAACAATTTTTTTCATAAAAATGAACTTTATTTTCTAGCTCTTCGTCTAAGTTCTAGCTTATCACCAACATCAGGCTCGCTACCTTTAAGCATACGGTTTAAATAATATAATCTATTAAGTTTTATGCCATACTGTTGTGATATTTGATGCATTGTATCACCCTCTTTAACAACATGCTTGGTATGTTTAGAGTGTGCTGTTCTACGCTTTGGTTCAAGATATAATATTTTATATTTAGATAATTTAGCTGCAGGAGACAAATCGTTATATTTGGGTAACTCCCAATCTTTTAACCCATACATCTCTGATATAAGTTTAAAAGTATCATCTGCCTCTAGCTTCACATATTTTACTCCATTATTATAGTGAGTTGGTCTAACGTCAAATGGATTTACCACTAAAGCACCAGAACCACCTCGACGCTGAGTTTCACGAGTTGCTTTTTTAGCTTTTTCTGTTATATCAGCATCATATTTATACAACTCATTATCTTCAATTACCTTAATAAGCAGGTTGGCATAATTTGGATTTGTTGCATAACCAGCTTTTTTTAATCCATGCGCCCACCCTTTATAATCTGTAGTTGCCAACTCAAAAAGTTCGGAGTATCTTCCACGAGTTGTCAAAAATTCTGTATGATCTTTAAATGATTCTGTTGAATTTCTATATTTTCTAAAACACTCATTACGAGCATCATCATGATGGTATATTCTCTCTCCTTCCCAATCTGCATGACATTTTATTCCAAAATGATTATTTGCTTCTCTAGCTAATCTACTATTTCCACTGGCAGACTCTAAAATACCCTGAGCAAGTTTTATAGAAGCTGGAATACCACTTTTTTTCATATCTGCAATTGCCCAATCTTTATAAGTTTCTATATATTTAGGCGTAGAAATGCGTTCTTGTGCAACTGATAAATTAAATGAAAATGTATAAAATAGTGCTAAAATTAAAAAAGCAATATGTCTCATAAGTATATATTTTAAACAAAATTATTTTTCAAAAGACAAATATAAATATATTTACAATCAATAAACAATATCTACTGAAAACGAATGTTATTTTCAATTTTAAAACCTCGCAAAAAATCACCAATTTTCATTCGTCTTTTCCCTGCAAGCTGAAGTTCTTTTATAGATATAACTCCAAAAGATGTTCCAACATACAATATCTCTTTTCCATCGCTACATAATTCTCCTGGCTTAAGCACCGCGTCACTTTCAACAACTTCTGACAAAAATATTTTTAAAGAGACAGCTGATTTATCATCTTCTATAACCTCTGTCCAAGCAGCAGGATATGGACTCATCCCTCTTATTAAATTATGTATTTTAGATGCAGATGAGTTCCAATTAATTTTACAATCATCTTTAAATATTTTTGGAGCTGGAAGTAGCTCTCCATCATCCATTTGTGGAATTTCAACCACGTTACCATTGGCAATTTTTTTTACAGTTTTTACGACTAACTCTGCACCTATATTCATTAATTTATCGTGGATAACTCCTGCAGTATCATTATCACCAATTACCACCTTTTCAGCCATAATAATGTTACCAGTATCAATATCGTGATTAAGAAAAAAAGTTGTCACTCCTGTCTCCTTTTCACCATTTATAACTGCCCAATTAATTGGTGCTGCACCTCTATATTGTGGTAATAATGAAGCATGTAGGTTAAAAGTTCCTTTAGGTGGCATATTCCATACCGATTCGGGCAACATTCTAAAAGCAACAACAATCTGTAAATCAGCGTTATAACTTCTTAACTCTTTTTGAAATTCTTCATCTCTTAATTTTACAGGTTGTAGCACAGGCAAGTAAAGTTCTTCAGCTAGCTTCTTCACCGCTGAAGATTGTAACTTTAACCCTCTCCCCGCTGGTCTATCAGGTGCAGTAATAACTGCAACCACATTTGCACCACTATCACACAATACTTTCAAACTATGTGCTGCAAAATCGGGGGTACCCATAAAAACTATACGTAAACGATTCATTTTATCTTAATTATTATCTTTCAGTAAACGAATGCTCTCTGGCTCAATTTGTATTATTCGTTCTTTATATAAACATCCAATAGCCTTTTTGAAATTTTTCTTGCTCATACCAAAGTATGATGCAATTACATCGGGAGAACTTTTGTCAGAAACGCCAATAAAGCCACCCTTTACTTTTAAAACTTGTAAAACTCTCTCAGATAAATCATCTAATTTGGCTATTCCCGGCTTTTCGAGTAATAAATCTATTTTATCATCTTCACGAATTTTTGAAATATACCCTTTAATTTTCTGACCAGTTGACAGTCGCCTAAAAACCTGATTATCATAAAGTAATCCTGAATGCAGATTATTTACAATTGCCTTATATCCTAAATCAGTTTTTTCAGAGATGATTAAATCCACCTCTTCACCCACCTCATAATCAGGTGATAAGTTATCTAAAAACCTATCATATTTTGCAGATGCTACAATCCTATTGGAATCATAATCTATATAAATATGAACTAAATATGATTTACCTTTCTCCATTTTTACCGTCTGTTCTCTAAACGGTACAAGTAAATCTTTCATTAATCCCCAATCTAAAAAAGCTCCAAACTTACTTACAGCAGCAACCTCTAGATAGGCAAATTCTCCAACTTCTGCATAAGGCACCTCTGTTGTAGCTATTATTCTATCTTCGGAGTCAAGATAGACGAACACCTCCACATCTTCATCCTCTTTCATGTCATCTGTCACATATCTGTTTGGCAATAATATATCACCTAATCCTCCTCCATCAAGAAAAAGTCCAATAGATACTTTTCTTAAAACTTTTAATTGACATGTTTTGCCTAATGCAGCCTCCATTACTTCTATTTTTTATAAATAAAGAAACCGGAAAGTAAATCTCTCCGGCTATAAATTTGAACTTTAAGACAACTATTTTGCCTTAATAGCTTCTACTATCTTAGCTTCTATCTCTTCAGCTAAATCAGGGTTATCTCTCAAGAGTTCCTTTACTGTTTCACGTCCCTGACCTAATCTTGTTTCACCATAACTAAACCAGCTACCGCTCTTTTTAACTATCTCTAAATCAACTCCAAGATCAATAATCTCACCAACTTTAGAAATTCCCTCACCATACATAATATCAAATTCAGCTCTTCTAAATGGTGGAGCTACCTTATTCTTTACAACTCTAACTCTTGTTTGGTTTCCTACAACCTCATCTCCTGTTTTAAGTTGTGAAACTCTACGAATATCAAGTCTTATTGAAGAGTAGAATTTCAAAGCATTACCACCAGTTGTAGTCTCTGGATTTCCAAACATAACACCAATTTTCTCACGTAATTGGTTAATGAAAATACAGCTTGTGTTGGTTTTACTAATAGATGCAGTAAGTTTTCTCAAAGCTTGTGACATAAGTCTTGCTTGCAATCCAAGTTTATTCTCACCCATCTCTCCCTCTATTTCAGATTTTGGAGTAAGAGCTGCAACCGAGTCAATAACCACAATATCAACTGCAGATGAACGTATCAACTGATCAGCAATCTCAAGAGCTTGCTCACCATTATCTGGTTGAGAAATTAACAACTCCTCTATATCTACACCTAATTTTTCAGCATAAAATCTATCAAAAGCATGTTCAGCATCAATAAATGCAGCAATACCACCCATTTTTTGCACTTCTGCGATAGCATGAATAGCTAAAGTAGTTTTTCCTGATGATTCAGGACCATAAATCTCAATAATTCGACCACGTGGGTAACCACCTACTCCTAAAGCTAAGTCTAAGGAAATTGAACCTGAAGGAATTACTGGAACATCTTCAATTACAGAGTCACCCATACGCATTATTGCACCTTTTCCATAAGATTTTTCAATCTTATCCATAGTTAATTGAAGTGCTTTTAATTTTTCTTTATTTACTTTATTCTCTTTTGCTTCTGACATTTTATTCTATATTTGAATGTGAATTTTAATAGTGTGAAGATAACAAATTTGATTTAATCTAATTTGATTTTTAGCAAACTTACAAAAATATTATCCTAAAATCTGTTCTGAATGATTTTTAGTATTAACTTTTTTGTAAATCTTCTCAATTATCCCATTTTCATCAATTATAAAAGTAGTGCGTGCCACCCCCATATACTCACGACCAAACATTTTCTTCTGAACCCACACACCATAAGCTGACAAAGCTACTTTTTCAGTATCAGCCAATATATCGTAAGATAATTTATATTTACCAGCAAATTTTTCGTGCGACGCAACGCTATCAGGACTAATTCCTATTATTTTATATCCTTTCTTGACAAACCTTTCATGATTTTCATTCAAGTCACATGCCTCAGCTGTGCAGCCAGGAGTGTTATCTTTTGGATAGAAAAATAGTACTACTTTACTACCTAAAAAGTTAGACAAAGTTATATTTTCTGAATTTTGATTTGGCAATGTAAAATCAGGGGCTTTATCTCCTTCAACAAGTTTGCTCATACTATACAGTTTTATAGTTATTCGTAATAATTATTTAATATGCTCTTACTTCATCAATAATAATAAAATTTTTAGAAATTTGTTTAATAAAAATCATATTAAAAATATTTAACTTTAATTTATTAAATAGTTTTATTAGTTCTATTTCATTAAATTTGAAATAATTTTTAAATGATTAATCGCTTAGATAATATACAAGACCTATCATTGTCAGTTGAATAACTACAAATAGACTCAGCTTTATATTATGAATGGATGTAATTCGAACAAAAGTGATAAATTTTACTATAATTATATAGAGGTTTTGACTGATATTAAATCGCACATAAAAAATAACAATAATGATAAATAAATACTTTTTTATTTTTATACTATTAATTATTTCAATAACAGCTAACTCACAAATAACAGCTTCATCTGCATTGAAACTTTTTAATGAAAAAAATTACGACGAAGCTAAAATAGAGTACGAAGAATTATTAAGCAGAAATAGCAGAGATTTAACTTCTAACTACTATTATGGCGTAATTTTATACGAATTAAAAATTGATGATAGTGAAGCTATAAAAAGATTAAGATTTTCATCACAACGTTCTCCATCAACAGATTATAACTATTATTTAGGAAAACTATATCAAAGAAGCTATGAAAATGAAATGGCAATAGATCATTTTCAGAGATTTATAAAATCTGCAAAACAGAGCGATGAAAGAGTTGAAGAATCTGAGCGAGCAATTGAAGATTGTCTTGCTTCTATCAATCTTATAAATAAGCATTTTTCTATACAAGTTATCAAAAAAGATACTGTAGATATCGAAAATATTCTTTCTTATTATAAATTATCTAAAGATGCAGGCCAACTTCTAAAAGCAGGTGACTTTTTCAAAATTGGAGTAAATCAAGAAAACGTAATTTTTAGAACAGAGAGAGGTTCTGAAGTGCTATTTCCAATACAAGAGAGCAACGGAAATTATGATTTATATAAAATTGTAAGATTACTTGATAAATGGACAGATGCTGAGAAACTAGAAGGCAATGTTAACAGTGAACACAATGATTTGTATCCATTTATGTTAATTGACGGAGTTACACTATATTTTTCATCAGACAGACCAGGTGGTATGGGCGGATTTGACGTTTATCAATCTTTTTATGACCCAGAAAGTGGTGAATTTTCTGAACCTGCGAATCTTGGGCCACCTTTTAACTCTCCAGAAGATGACTTTCTATTAGTACCTGATGTTTTTGAAGGCAAAGCGTGGTTTTCAACCACAAGAGGAGTTAAAGATGGAAAAGTTGTTGTTACTGAAATAATTTGGGATGAGAATGTTGTTCGTTCATTCACTGAAGATGTTAATCAGATAAAAATGATGGCTAGCTTGCCAATATCTGAGAATGCAAGGGTAAGAGCTAGCTCAACTCTATACTCTGCCAATGAAGAGATAGCTGTTGAAAAAGTTAAATCTTTTGAGTTTATAGTAAATGACACACTTTTATATACAAAATATGAAGATTTTAAAAGTAAAGAAGCTTTACTGGCATTTAAAGAGGGTCAAAAATTCGAAAATCAAAAAGATAGTTTAACATCTTTGATGAGACTGAAAAGGAATCAATATGCAAGAAGTTATGACCAACTGGAATTAAAAAACTTGATTGATGAAATTATTGCATTGGAGAAAAGAACTTATGGCTTAGATGACAACATAAATAATTACTACCATAATGCACGTGTAAAAGAGATAAACACAATAAATCAATTGTTAGCTCAAGGAGCATATCAAAAAACTGGTATAAAAAAGAAGTCGAAGAGAACGAGAACTGAAGAGATATTAGCAGAGCTAAACAAAGGCGATCTTACTTTTTATAGTGATGAAATATTCATTAAAAGAAAAGAGAAAGTTGAACCAATGTATCGTAAAATATTTTCTCCAGAACAGATAGATGAACTCTTAAGGCTAGACTCTCTATATGTTTGGGCAAATATTATAACCTTAGAATCTGCAAAGGTTTTAGAACAAACCAACAAGCCTACAGAAGAGAAAGCTAATATTAAAGATAAACTATTTAACAGCGAGGAACTTGAAGAGCAAGAAAATTTTAGAATTCAAGAATTAATTAAACAATCAAGAAATTATAAACAGGATGCACTAGAAATATATGATTATACTTTAAATCAAAAATTTAGTGTCTATTATCCTATGGCAAAAGAGTATGGTGCTACAACAAATGATGTTGGCAATCAAAATATGCTCTCTCAATCAAGAACCATTTTCAATGAAGCTGACGATAATCTAAAAGAGTTGGGTGGTTATAATCCTGAAAGAGAAGAGAGATTTTTAGCATTAAAAAGAATGAGTGTTGATATGCTTGAAAATTCATTTTTTCAATATCAAGATAAAGAGATAGATATGTCACAACAATCTAGATTTTTATCTAACAACACAGGAAATTCTAGACCCGTTGAGCAAAATGTAAATATTACAAATCAGCAAACTGCACCCAAAAAGCCAAAAACAGTTGAACAAACCAAACCAACTCAAAAGCCTATATATAAAGTGCAAATTGGTGTGTTTCAAAATGAGCCTAATGCAACAGCAGTTTCAAAGATTCCGAAAATATCTTATGAAGAGATGCCAAATAGGAACTTGAAAAAATATTTCTCAGGTAGTTGGAACACCTATGAAGAAGCTCAATCTTATGTTGAAAGCATTAGAGCTGCAGGTTTTCCTGGTGCATTTGTGGTTGCATTTGTTAATAATGTTTCAATACCGATTGGTGAAGCTAGAAAGTTACAATAATATAAGAAAAAGAGTATCTACAATTTAAATAATTAAGATACTCTTACCTCTTTTTACAATCAAAATATTTCAAAAATTCAATAATACTTATATCTTTGAGAATGTAATCATTAATATGAATTTTTATATTAAACAAAATGAGTACAGAAGATAAAAACAAAGAGGCAATTGATTCAAAAAAAGAGGAGATTAACTTTTTAATTCTTCATAATGACGACGTCAATAGTTTTGACCACGTTATTGAAAGTTTGCAAGAAATTTGTGGTCATACAATCGAGCAAGCAGAGCAGTGCACTTTGATAGCCCATTTTAATGGACAATGTGATATAAAATCAGGTTCGTCACGAGAATTACAAAGGCTTAAGAGGAAATTCTCAAGTAAATATTTAACAACCACTATTGAATAATTTAGAATGCTAACAATAATCTTACTTATTCTGACAGGAGTTCTTCTAATAATTTTAGAACTTCTTGTTATTCCTGGCATTACCATATCAGGTCTTTCAGGTTTGGGGCTTATGGCTGGTGGAGTTTATATCTCTTACTCAAAATTTGGTGTAGTTACAGGTAATTGGGTTTTATTTATAACTTTAATTATAACCGTATCACTGATTATATGGGCACTGCGTGGAAAAACTTGGAAAAGGTTCTCTTTAAATACTGAAAT
Source organism: uncultured Marinilabiliaceae bacterium (assembly GCA_964532085.1). Classification (GTDB taxonomy): domain Bacteria; phylum Bacteroidota; class Bacteroidia; order Bacteroidales; family Marinilabiliaceae; genus CAZHHH01. The sequence continues at coordinate 2,427 of CAZHHH010000046.1, read as the reverse complement.
ATCTGATAATGTGGAGACATTTTCTGAAGATGCCATAAAAATTGGTGATATAGGGAATACAATCACACGTTTAAACCCTATGGGTAAAGTTAGAGTCAACGACATTGAGGTAGAAGCTAGATGTCCTGACAACTTTGTTGACCCACAAGTTGAAATTGAAGTCACAAAGGTGACTAAGACATATATTTTTGTTAAACCTACTAAAAAATAAATTGTATGGGTATTGAAGCTCTTGGACTAACAGCAGTTATTATTGTCCTATTTATTCTTTTTCTTTATTATGTTCCTTTACTACTGTGGTTTTCTGCATTAGTAACAGGTGTACATATTTCTATTATTCAATTAGCATTAATGCGAGTTAGAAAAGTTCCACCTGCAGCCATTGTTCGCTCAATGATTGTAGCACATAAAGCTGGACTAAAAAGTATTAAGCGAGATGAATTAGAGGCCCATTTCCTTGCTGGTGGAAATGTGGAGAGAGTTGTTCACGCATTAGTTTCGGCATCAAAAGCAAATATCGATTTATCATTTCAGATGGGAACTGCAATCGACTTAGCAGGACGTAACGTTTTTGAAGCTGTGCAGATGTCTGTGAACCCTAAAGTTATTGACACTCCACCTGTTGCAGCTGTTGCAAAAGATGGTATTCAATTAATTACTAAGGCTCGTGTGACAGTTCGTGCAAACATCAAGCAGTTAGTTGGTGGTGCAGGTGAAGAGACTGTTTTAGCAAGAGTTGGCGAGGGTATTGTTTCATCAATTGGTTCGGCAGCATCTCATAAAGCGGTTTTAGAGAATCCAGATTCTATCTCTAAAGTAGTTTTATCTAAAGGATTAGATGCAGGTACAGCTTTTGAAATCTTGTCCATTGATATTGCAGATATAGATATTGGTAAGAACATTGGTGCAGAACTACAAATGGATCAAGCGCAAGCTGATAAAAATATTGCACAAGCAAAAGCAGAAGAGCGTAGAGCAATGGCGGTTGCACTTGAGCAAGAGATGAAAGCTAAAGCACAAGAAGCTAGAGCAAAAGTTATCGAAGCTGAAGCTGAAGTTCCATTAGCACTTGCAGATGCATTCAAAAGCGGTAATCTTGGTGTTATGGACTATGTGAAATACAGAAATGTGGAAGCAGATACTGCAATGCGTGAATCCATTGCTAAACCACAACAAAAAGCAGCCACACCAGATAAAAATAAAAAAGATAAAAAATAATATATAAAAAGAGAGATATTTATAAATAATTTTCGGATGCCCACGTAGGGGCTTCCCTACGTGGACGTCCGAAAATTATATAATTAAAATTCATTTTTCAAGAAAATTAATTCTTCTCTTTTAAAAGATCACGAATCTCTGTAAGTAAAACCTCTTCTTTAGATGGTTTAGGTGGAGCAGCTGGTGCTTCTTCTTCTTTCTTTTTAAGAGAGTTTAATCCTTTAATCATTAAAAATATTGCAAAGGCAACAATCAAAAAGTCAAAAACAACTTGTACAAAATTTCCATAACTTAAGGTTACAGCAGGTGTATCACCTACAGCTTCTTTTAGGACTACAGCTAAATCTTTAAAATCAACACCACCAACCAAAAGACCTATTGGAGGCATTATAATATCATTAACTAAAGATGTAACTATTTTACCAAAAGCGGCACCAATAATGATACCAACTGCCATGTCAACAACATTGCCACGCATGGCAAATTCTTTAAACTCTTTAAAAAACTTCATAATTTATAGATTTTAATTTATAACTTTGATAAATATATAATTCTTCGAAAATAACGATTTATTTTATAAAATATAACACAAATATAAATGAGAAAAATCTATTTAATATCAATTTTAACGATGATGATGGCTTCTGCTTGCAATAATTCACAAAAAAACAGTAATCAAACCTCATTTAATAACAGAAATATAGAAGTAAACTCTGATATAATGACCCCTGAAGTGCTTTGGTCTTTCGGGCAACTTGGAAATATAGCTTTATCACCAAATGGAAAAAATTTAGCATACACAGTTAGTTACGCGAATATCGAAGAAAACAGAAGTTACTCTGATATATATGTTATTCCTACAAAGGGCGGTTTGCCAATACAAATTACTAAAACCAACTATAATGAATCTCAAGTAGGTTGGCGACCTGACGGCAAAAAAATCACTTTCTTAGCTAAAGTTGATGAATCTAATCAACTGTGGGAAATGAATATTGATGGTTCTCAAAGAAAACAGATATCAAATATTGATGGCGGAATTTCTGGTTATAAATATTCACCAAATATGACAAAAGTACTATTCTACAAAAGCATAAAACTGGACGAAACGCCAAATGATATCCATCCCGACTTACCAAAGGCAAATGCACGTATTGAGACTGATTTAATGTATAGACATTGGGACAATTGGCATAATTATGAATATAATCA
>CAZHHH010000045.1:14649-18733 GCA_964532085.1 uncultured Marinilabiliaceae bacterium | reverse complement strand
AATGAACAATGAACAATGAACAATGAACAATGAACAATGAACAATGAACAATGAATGACCTTCCCTACTAGGCGTTGACCAAACTTTCAGTTTTTAGTTTTCATCTTTCTCAGACATTGTATATTGCACATTTCACATTGCACATTTGATATTGTACATTTGACATTGTACATTTGACATTGTACATTGATAATTGCACATTGAAAATTGAAATCTGGTTTCCTATTTTTTCCCAAAGAAGAATTTATTTAGCACATAGGCAATTGTATAACCAATTATTTGGAAGTCAAATATTAAAGAACGATTATTTAGATATATAATATCATACATCATTCTTTCTTGCATCTCTTCTAGGTTGTGAGCATAGCCATATTTAACCATTCCTAAAGATGTTATACCTGGTTTTATTTTACTCACAAGCTTATAATATGGAGCTGTTTTAAGTAGCTTATCTGTATAGAACTGCCTTTCGGGTCTAATTCCCACAAGTGAAAGGTCGCCTTTAAGCAGATTCCAAAATTGAGGTAATTCATCTATATGTGCATTTCTTAAAAAATGGCCAAAGGGTGTAATTCTTGGATCATCTGTTTTACTAGCGAGCTTGGGTCCATCTTTTTCTGCATCAACATACATCGTCCTAAATTTGTATAGTTTAAACTCCTTCCCTTTCTGATTCATTCTTTTCTGCCTATAAATAATTGGTCCCTCCGAATCTTTTTTAATTTTATATGCAAAAAATGGGTATAAAACCATAGTAAATATCAATCCTAAAATAGCAGAGACAATATCCAACATCCTTTTAATAACTATATATATAATAGAGGTGCGCTTAGGTTTTATTGATATGGCCATTGATCTATCTATTGTTACACTATTCTCTGTCACAAATGGTTCCGATTCACTTGGTGTTATTCTTACTAATATATTTTTTGTATTTGTTTCAGCAAGTATATTTTCCACGTCCCTCTTAGCTCCTTTATAGTTAAATATAATAAGTTCGTCTATATTATTATCATTACATATATCAACAGTCTCTTTAAAAGTTCCTAAGTGCTGAACATTCTCTAAAATTTCATTATCACTTTTTTTATTGGAACAATATCCCACAAGTGTTTGATTATTACTCTTTATTCTTCTAAAAAACTCTTTTAAATACGGAGTATCAGGCTTGTGATGAAATGCAAAAACCACTTGATGTCTAATAATTTTCACTCTTAAAAGGAAAGAGACAAAAATTTGTATACTAATCCTATTTATTATTACAAATGCAGTATATATTGATGCTACAATTATTATTTTCAATAAAAAATAGTTTGTATTAGCACTCCAAGTGACTCTATTTACATACATAACTATTGTAACTAATGCAAGAATCCATATTATAGCCAATGGGCGTTTTATAGATAAATGCCCTAAGTCTGCTATTGGTGATTTATAACTTCCAACTATAGAAAACAACACTATTAATAAGAGTGGAACAATTATAACGTGTGGAATATTTATATTTGTAAAAACAAGTTTTTGTACTCCTAATTCAAGTACAAATAAAGGGATTGGTAAAAGTAGCAGTGTAAATATTGCAAAATCAGCCACTAGAGCAAGCACTCCTGGCACATTGTTTTTTATAACTTTTATTCTTAACATCCCCTTTTGAAAATTAAATTTCAACTCTACATTTAAACCTAAACGGTTTATTAACTATTTTAGTATAAGAAATAATATAATTTGCTATATTACTAAAAAATTGTTTAAAATTGATTGTTTATGCATGATGATTTTGTGCAACAAGGTAAGCGTCGTCGGCTTGTTGAGGAGATAAAGAGAAAAGGTATTAAGAATATAGATGTTTTAAATGCAATTGGTAGAGTTCCTCGTCATCTTTTTATGGGTAAATCATTTGTTAATTTCGCATATAAAGACACCGCTTTCCCCATTGGTGAGAAACAGACAATTTCTCAACCATATACTGTTGCTTATCAAACAGAACTTTTAAACTGCAAAACTGGTGAAAAAATTTTAGAAATCGGAACTGGATCTGGATATCAAGCTGCTATTCTTGCAGAGCTTGGAGTTGATTTATATACAATTGAGAGGCAAGAAAAGCTTTATATTAACAGTAAAAAATTGTTGAATAGTTTAGGCTACAACGTAAAGGTTATTTTTGGTGATGGACACAAGGGAGCTAGCGAGTTTGCACCTTTTGATAAAATATTAATCACCGCAGCAGCTCTTGAAATTCCAGAAGATTTGCTTTTTCAACTAAAAATAGGTGGATATATGATTGTGCCTCTGGGCAAAGATGTTCAAACTATGACTAAGATTACTCGCGAAGGTGAAGAGGAATTTGCAAAAAAAACTTTTGGTAAATTCTCTTTTGTGCCTATGCTTGGTGGTGTTGTCAAAAAGAAGTAGATACATTTATTTAATATGAGATTATCTTTGAAGTTATAAACGAAGTCAGCATAGCTAATCTCACACATCATTAATTAAAATATTTTAGGATACTATTAATACTGAAACATCAAAAGAGTTTCTTATTTTTGGTATATAAAATAGAGTACTAAGAATAGATTAAAATAAACGTTAGATATGTTAAAAGTAGAGAGATTTACATTTAATCCTTTTCAAGAAAACAGTTATATTGTTTATGATGAAAAAACTCGTGAGTGTGCAATTTTCGACCCCGGAATGTTGTTTGATCATGAGAATGAAGAGTTGACAAATAGGATTGATGAGTTAAAACTACGTCCAATTTTCCTATTGCAAACCCACCTACATTTAGACCATGTTTTTGGGATGGGGTTTGTAAAAGAAAAATATGGATTGTCGCCCATAGCGCATAAAGCAGATGAGTATTATTTAAGTGAAACAGTAGAATATTCAAAGCAGTTTGGAATTAATCTACAAAGCGAGCCACCTGCTGTTGGAAGCTATCTTGATGAAGGTGATAGTGTTAAAATAGGCAATCATGAACTAGATATTTTTCATATTCCTGGCCATTCACCTGGTAGTATCGTTTTTTATAGCAAAGAGTTTAAATTTATAATTGGTGGCGATGTGCTTTTTCATGGAAGTATTGGACGCACAGATATGCCTGGTGGTAGTCATGAAACATTAATAAATGGCATTAAGAATAAATTAATGGTTTTACCAGACGATATTGTGGTTTACTCTGGTCATGGGCCAGAAACGACCATTGGTCAAGAGCGCGTATATAATCCTTTTCTTTAATTTTTATAAAAGATAATGCAATGATTAAGAGTCCTTTTGTAGCAAGACACATTGGCCCACGCGAAAAAGATGTGGAACAGATGTTAGATATTATGGGTTTAAAATCCCTTGACGAACTTATTTCTCAAACTGTCCCAGAGTCAATTCGTTTGCCAGAAAACTCGCTAACAATACGTGGTGGCTGGAGTGAAGATGAATTTTTAGACAAAATAAAACAACTTGCTTCTAAAAACAAGATTTACAAATCATTCATCGGTATGGGATATTACGACACATTCACACCGTCGGTTATTATCCGTAATGTTTTGGAAAATCCAGTGTGGTACACCTCTTACACTCCTTATCAAGCAGAAATTTCACAAGGGAGGTTAGAAGCATTGCTCAATTTTCAGACAGTTATTGCTGAACTTACAGCACTTCCCATTGCAAACGCATCATTACTTGATGAAGCAACTGCTGCTGCAGAGGCGATGATAATGATGTACAACACGCGCACTAGAGAACAGCAAAAAGAGGATGTAAAAACTCTTCTTATTGATACTAACATTTGGACACAAACAAAATCTGTCATTGAAACAAGAGCATCAGGACTTGAAATTGATATAAAATATATTGACTTAAAGAAAATTTCTGAATACAAGAAACCTTTTTTCGGAGTTATAATTCAATATCCTAATGCCGTTGGAGAGATTTTAGATTATAAAAACTGGGTTGATTATGCCCATGAGAAAGGTGCAAAAGTATCTGTTGCATCTGATTTAATGGCTCTTACATTAATTACTCCTCCAGGAGAATGGGGCGCAGACATTGCCTTTGGTTCAAGTCAAAGATTTGGAGTGCCAATGGCTTATGG
>CAZHHH010000045.1:0-14549 GCA_964532085.1 uncultured Marinilabiliaceae bacterium | reverse complement strand
CCAGAAGAGACAACTGTCGAAATTTTGAGAAGAGAAGCTCTAGAGAAAGAGATAAATCTACTTTATATCGGACTTTATGAGTTTGGCGTAAGCATTGATGAGACTACTACACTTGCTGATATAGAAAATATAGTCAGAATTGTGGCTAATATTACAGATAAGGATATACCACAAATAGTTGTTTCAGAAGAGAACAAGTTAAATAAAAATCTGGTACGTAGCACTAGCTTTTTAGAGCAAGAGGTTTTCAATATATATCATACCGAAACAGAGATGATGAGATATATAAAAAGTCTTGAACGTAAAGATATTTCACTTGCTCACAGCATGATTAGTTTGGGTTCATGCACAATGAAACTTAACTCTGCCACCGAAATGTTTCCAATAACTTGGCCAGAGTTTGCCAAACTTCACCCATTTATTCCCACCGACCAAGCGCAAGGGTATCATGAATTGATGGATGAGCTACGTTTAGATTTGGGAAATATTACTGGTTTGCCAGGGGTTAGCTTACAACCAAACTCTGGTGCAGCGGGTGAGTACGCAGGTTTGATGGTCATAAGAGCGTGGCATCAAAGCAGAGGAGATAATCATAGAGATATAGCATTAATTCCATCATCTGCCCATGGAACTAATCCTGCAAGTGCTGTTATGGCTGGAATGAAGGTTGTTATCGTAAAATGTGACGAGGAAGGTAATGTTGATATAAACGATTTGCGTGAAAAAGCTGAGCTACATAAAGATAATCTCTCTTGCATAATGGTTACATATCCATCTACTCATGGAGTTTTTGAAGAGGATATTAAAGAGATATGTGAGATTACGCATGAATTTGGCGGTCAAGTCTATATGGATGGTGCAAATATGAATGCTCAGGTTGGACTTACTAATCCAGGATTTATAGGAGCTGACGTTTGTCATTTGAATCTACATAAAACATTTGCAATACCTCACGGTGGTGGTGGTCCAGGTGTTGGTCCAATATGTGTTGCTTCACATCTTGAACCCTTTTTACCAGGTCATCTAGTTATTGATAATAGAAGAAGTGAGATTATGGCAGTTTCGGCTGCAGCTTGGGGAAGTACAGGCGTTTTACCAATTACTTTTGGTTACATAAAAATGATGGGTGCAGAAGGATTAACAAAAGCATCTAAAATAGCAATACTTAATGCAAACTACATGGCCAATGAGTTAGAAGATGGATATGGAGTTTTGTATAAAGGTAGTAAAGGCCGTGTAGGTCATGAATTAATTTTAGAGTGCAGACATTTTAAAAATAGAGCTGGCATAACAGAAACTGATATTGCTAAAAGATTGATGGATTATGGCTTCCACGCACCAACAGTCTCATTCCCCGTTGCTGGTACTTTAATGATAGAACCAACAGAAAGTGAATCAAAAGCTGAGATGGATAGATTTATCGAAACTATGCGAGATATTTTAGAGGACATTTACAAAATTGAGGATGGCACTTATGATAAAGAGCAAAATGTACTTAAAAATGCGCCTCACCCTGATTATGTAGTTGTTTCTGATAATTGGAATTTTCCGTATGGTAGAGAAAAAGCTGCTTTTCCATTGCCGTGGGTAGCAGAAAATAAATTTTGGATAACCGTTGCACGTGTTGATAATGCGTATGGTGATAGAAATTTAGTTTGCACCTGTGGAGAGGTGGAGGATTATGTGTGAATTAATTTTCAATGAACAATTATCAATGAGCAATGGACAATTTTCAATGAAAAATGAAAAATGAAAAATGAAGAATGGGCAATGTGTGAAAAATTGGCAATTTTGAGTGGTAAGATGAAAGATAAAAATGAGAGATGAAAACTGAAAGTTGAAAGTTGGGACTAAGCCCAGTCTCGTCATAGGCAAGGATGAAAGGTAAAAGGTCATAGATTGAGCTTTGTAGATTGAACATTGATAATTGCACATTGTACAAAACAATAAACGTTCGCCCATGTAGGGACGCCCCTACGTGGGCGACCGTGACCTATTAGGTCAAACATTGTAGATTGAAAATTGTCCATTAATAATTAACTAAAAAGCCTCAAAGTGTAAAACACTTTGAGGCTTTTTAGTTAATTATATGTTTTCTGTTATTTGTCTCTTTTTGTTATTTCAGGACTTCCTACTCTTGTCATTGCACAACGGAAACCTATATCATCTCTAGCTTCTTTAGCTTCTAGATATCTTCTTGCTCCTGGAGTTAACCAGTAAGCTCTATCTCTCCATCCACCACCTTTATATACATGGCTTTCGTCACTAACTAAGCTACTTAACTCACCAATACCACCTGCATACATCGATTTGGTATTTGCATCTGACTCTATCCATCCACCACCAGATGAAATATTACTAATTTCATCACCATCTCTATAGTTGATATTATCAGATCTTCTGTAGTTATATCTATTTTGTATTTGTTCAGATGTCTCTTCTTGGTATCTAATTCTACCATATTGGTCAGGATCTACAACATTATTCTCCTCATCCAATACTTTAGTTTTAAATACGTTACCTCTAAACGGGCTAAACTCATCAACATCGTCAAAAGATAATGGACGATAAACGTCAGCTACCCACTCATTAACGTTACCAGCCATACAGTATAATCCATAATCATTTGGATAATATGAATTTACTGGAACTGTGATATCACCACCATCGTTAAGGTCACCAGCTATACCCATATAGTCACCAGCACCTCTTACGAAGTTAGCCATCATTTTTCCTCTATCTTTTTTATTTGCATTTCTAACAATATGACCATCCCATGGATATATCCTTCTATCAGTAACTCTTTCAGCATGAGTGTTTCCAATTAACCCAATTGCTGCATACTCCCACTCTGCCTCGGTTGGCAGCCTATATCTTGGTAATAAAATACCATCATCAGCTCTAACACGTCTATAATCTTTATTTGGATCTAAATCTTTCATAGGACGCTTTCCGTCTGTACCCAAATATTTACCATATAGATATGCTTCTGTATTAAAGTTATCTTCATTTTGTTGATTAGGATCAAACTCCAATATACCTTTATTAACAAGTATCATCTCATTTACCCTATCAGTTCTCCAATCGCAAAAGTCATTGGCTTGAATCCAATTTACTCCAACTACAGGATATTCACTATATGCAGGATGACGAAGATAATTTTCCACAAGCGGCTCGTTATATGCTAAAGGTCTTCTCCAAACTAATGTGTCTGGAAGAGCATTACGATATACTTCTGGATAATCAACAAAAACACGGGTAATCCAATATAGATACTCGCGATAGTCAACATTTCTAACCTCTGTCTCGTCCATATAAAATGAAGGAACTGTCACACGACGTGGCTTATTATCCCACTCTCTCATTACATCTTCATCAACTTGCCCCATGATGAAAGTACCACCCTCAATAAAAACTAAACCAGGACCTTTCTCCTGAACGTAATTACTGTGATACTCAAAACCACCATTCTTCGAACTGTTGTATTCCCAGCCTGTGACTGATGAAGATTTTTTCTTAGCACCACCACATGAAAATAAAATCAAACTCAATGCTGTGGCTGTTAACAAACTAAATCTAAATTTCATAGCTTATCGTTATTGGGTAATTTTAATCTATTTAACTTTAATATGAATTCTCACTTAATCAATATCTATCTTATACAACAAAAATAAGAAAAGGTTATAATAAATAAATACTTTTTCAGAAATAATTCATTTTAATATAATTCTAATACATCTAATTTCAACGAAAAGAAATAACTGATATTGTATTTAAATTTAATAATAATGTAAAATCATCTAATTTCAACAAATATTACATTCTTTATCAGTTCTTTTATTATTTTTGCTCACAGAAAAATATATCTGATAAATAAATTATGAACTTCTAAATATTAAATTTGTTTACAATATTAGCAAACATAGTTATTTTTTACAAATATGAGAACTCTTAAGATTACATTATCTATTATTATAGCAACGTTTTTGTTCAATTCCAACATATCTGCTTCATATATTCAGAGATCTGTATTAGCCGATGGAAAGTGGGTAAAAATTAGTATTAATGAATCTGGCATTCATAAAATACCATATTCATCTCTTAAATCTTGGGGGTTTTCCAATCCATCAAAAGTGCAAGTATTTGGATATGGTGGAGTAATGGTTCCTAACGACAACAGGCTATACAGACCAGATGACTTACCAAAAGTTGCTATTTGGCATCACAATGATAATATCTATTTTTATGGACAAGGTAGAGATATGTTTGTTTGGGATGAGTGGTATGAGTTTTTCAACAATGTTAGACATATTTATGAAGAGAAAGCATATTATTTTCTTTCAGAAACAGATGTTTTAACAAATGTAGAGACTGAGGAAAAATTAGCTGAAGAGTTTTCACAATATAACGTTACCGAATATGATAACATTCAGCATCATGAGATAGATAATAGCTATATTCTACCAGCAAAAGATAGGTCTGGAAGGAAAGTATATGGTGAGGTATTCTCTATGCAAACTGGCTATAACAAAAGTGTTAGTTTTGATGTTCCAAATATTGTTACAACAGAACCGGTAGAGTTTCTATTTGCTGCAGCTGCTCGTAGTGCAGAGCTTAGTTTTTTTAATTTAAAAAATAATAATGAAGAGATAGCTAAGCTTATTATACCAAAAGTTGCAGTTAACAACTATGAGGGCTATTATGCACAAGAGTCCAAAACATACAAAGAGACTTACGTAACAACATCAAACGTAACAATAGATATAGAACTTGAATCATCATACAGTTCAGCTACTGGTTGGCTTGACTATTTGACAATTAACAGTCGAGCAAAATTGGCCATGGTTGATAATCATCTTATTTTTAGAGATAAAAACAGCTATCTGGATGGTGGTTTTGTAAAATTTATAATTTCAAATAGTAAAAATGAAACTGTTGTTTGGGATATTACTGATATAATTAATTCTAAAAGAATTGATGGTAGTTTCAATAATGGTAATTTTTCATTTGTGTCAGCACCGAGTAGTGATTTAAAAACATTTGTTGCTTTTAATCCATCCGAAAAGTTGCCAACACCTAAGTTTGAAAAAGATATTCCCAATCAAAATTTACACTCTTTTTCAGATGTTGAGTATGTAATTGTTGCTCCAAAAGAGTTTTTTTCTTATGCAAACAGGTTGGCTGAGTTGCATCGTCAACATAATAATTTAAACCCATTAATTGTTGATATTGATGCGATATATAATGAATTTTCATGGGGACACAAAGACCCAACTGCAATTCGTTCATTTATGCGTATGCTTTATGATAAAGCTGAAGGGGATGAAGATAAAGAGCCAAAATATCTTCTACTTTTTGGAAATGGGTATTATAATAATAAAGACTCGTCAACACCTGAGCACAACAGCTGGATTCCAACATATCAATCAGAAAACTCTTTGCATTATAGCAACTCTTATGTTTCTGACGACTATTTTGGGTTTTTAGAACCAAATGCTGGCATAAATGATGCTATAAATAAGCTATCCATAGGAATTGGTCGTTTGCCTATTCGTAATAAAAATGATGCTGAGGTATTAGTTAATAAAATAGAGAGATATTTAACTCAACAAAGTAATGACAGATGGAGAAAGACAATCACTTTTATAGGTGATGATGGTGATAATAACATCCACATTCGAGATTCTGAAGATTTGGCCGAAAGAGTTAAGTTAGCACACGAAGATTTTCAAGTTGATAAAATATATTTAGATAGTTATATTAAAACATCTAATGATAGATATCCAGATGCAAAAGATGCAGTAGATAGAGCAATTAATGATGGAACACTTCTCATTAACTTTATTGGTCATGGAGGAATTTCTGGCCTAACACATGAGCTTGTTATAACACACTCATCCATCGACAGTTGGAGAAATCACGATAAACTTCCTCTATTTGTTACTGCCACTTGTGAATTTAGTCGTTTTGACAATCCTACTTTAGTTTCTGCAGGTGAAAAAACTCTTTTAAACCCTAATGGGGGTGGAATTGGACTTTTAACAACAACACGTTTAGCATGGTCGGGTGCAAATAAACAGCTAAATGATGCATTTATTAATAATGTTTTTCTCCCTCTTGACAATGGTAGAAAACCACGATTTGGAGATATTATTAAAAAGACAAAAAACAACACAAAAGCAACAATTAACAAACTAAACTTTACACTATTAGGCGATCCAGCACTCAGCTTAAATTATCCTGAAAATAAAATTGTTACAACAAAAATAAATAATAAAGAGGCTAACAACTTTTTAGAATTAGATACATTAAAGGCGCTATCAATAGCAACTATTGAAGCTCAAGTTTATGATTATGAAGGTAATTTTTTACCAAACTTTAATGGCAAGGCTGATATAATTGTTTATGACAAGTCCATAATGATGGAGACGCTAGGTAATAAGGGTAATATACCATATAAATATGCTCATCGTCCAAACATAATTTTTCAAGGCGAAACAGAAGTTGTTAATGGTAATATAAAAACACAATTTATGGTACCTTATGACATCAGATATAATATAGATAGCGGACGAATTAGCTATTATGCAGTTTCAGAAGATAAAGAAGAAGATGCTATGGGCTCATTTTCCGACTTTATGATAGGCGGATTTAATCCTCAAGCTGGCGAAGACAATGAAGGACCAGAGATTGATTTTTATTTAGATTATAAAGATTTTAAAAATGGCGACAAAACTGGTTCAACTCCAATTTTATATGCTTCATTTTTTGATGAGTCGGGTATAAATACAACAGGAGCAGGAATTGGACATAATATTGTGTTAATTTTAGATGAGCAGTTTAATAATCCAATTCAACTTAATAGATATTATATTGCAAAACAAGGCACTTATAAAGAGGGTAATATAATTTATCAATTGCCAGAGCTGGAAAAAGGTGAGCATAATATAATACTAAAAGCATGGGACAATTATAATAATTCGACCTCTATATCACTTGATTTTATAGTATCTACAGATAAAAACTTAATTGTAAACGATTTTAACTTCACTCCAACCCCTGTCAAGTTGGGAGAGTCTAACACACTCTCTTTTTCAACATCGGAAGGTAACATTGCAACTGATATTATAATTCATGCCTATGACCAGATGGGAAATAAAACAGGAGAGTTTAAAATAAACAAGGTGGCTACAAACAATTTTATAACACCTATTACGTTATCTCTGTCAGAAGTAGGAATAAAATCTGCTGGTATCTATGTTTTAAAGTTTGAAATAGAGTCTATGTCTAAAAAGAAAACTGTTAAAACAAGTAAGGTTATAGTTTTACCATAATTTTTTTCTATTTTTGAGTTTTTAAGATAAGAAGCAGAAATCAACAGAAAATATTTTCAATAACAAACATTAATACTATTAAGTATTAAAATGAACAAAATTAAACTATTTATGAATTCATTAATTAAAGGCGGGTTAATCATTGTTTTTGCAATGTGTTTGTTTAACATTAATCTTCTTGCACAAGAAGATGGAATTAGTCCAGGAGAGCTAGGCGGTCAAGTAAATGTCATAGGTACAGGAGTTCCATTTTTGGATATTGGTCCAGATTCACGTTCAGGAGCGATGGGAAATGCGGGAGTAGCTCTATCTCCAGATATTAATTCACAACACTGGAACCCAGCAAAATTTGCTTTTATTGAAAGTAAATCTGGAATAGGACTTTCTTACACACCATGGTTGCGTAAGTTAGTAAATGATATAAATTTATATTATCTAACAGGGTTTTATCGTTTAGATGATATGCAAGTTTTAAGTGCCTCTCTTCGTTATTTTACTCTTGGAGAGATTATGATTAGAGAATCTAAGGAAGACATTGGATATTCCACTAAGCCAAATGAATTTGCAATTGATATGGCGTACAGTAGAGTTTTATCTGATTATTTCTCAGGATCTGTTGCTTTCAGATATATATATTCTAATTTATATCAAGGAATTGGAGCTGATGAGAGCATGGAAGCTGGTAAATCTTTTGCGGCAGACATTGCATTTTTTTACAAAAACAATGTGGAGTGGTTTGGTAACTCTTCTGATTTAACTGCTGGTATAAATATTTCAAACATAGGAACAAAAATCTCTTATGATAGTGGTAACACAAAGCAGTTTATACCTACTAATTTAGGTTTAGGATTAGGTTACAAAACAGATTTGGATGATTACAACAGCTTTACACTAACAGTTGATTTAAACAAACTAATGGTTCCTACACCACCACTTGGTAGTAGCAAAGAAGATATAGAAGATTATCGTGACAGATATTATAATACATCGGTGATAAAAGCTATGTTTAAATCATTCTCAGATGCTCCAGGTGGTGCAAAAGAGGAGTTTCAAGAGATAAGATACTCAGTTGGTGCAGAATATTGGTATGCAAAACAATTTGCCATAAGAGGTGGATATTTCCATGAACATGAAAATAAAGGTAATAGAAAACTATTTACCGCTGGTATAGGTCTAAAATTTAACATGTTAACTTTAGACGCATCGTATATTATTCCAGTAGTTCAGAATCATCCGCTTGCAAATACAATTCGATTCTCGCTAGCAGTTGATTTAGACAGCTTTAGTAAATAACAGACTCTATTTTAAGTATGAATATACGAGTTGGTATGGGATATGATGTTCATCAACTTGCAGAGGGTTATAAACTGTGGGTTGGTGGCATTGAAATTCCATATAGCAAGGGTTCTGTAGGACATTCTGATGGTGACGTATTAGTTCATGTTATATGTGATGCACTTCTTGGTGCAGCAAATCTCAGAGATATAGGTTTTCAATTTCCAGACAATGACCCAAAGCTGAAAGGAATTGATAGTAAAATACTGTTAAAAAAAGTGGTGGAACTTTTAGATGAAAATGGATATTCAATTGGCAATATTGACAGTACTGTTTGTCTTCAAGAGCCAAAATTAAATCCACATATCCCCACTATGAAAAGTGTTTTATCTGAAGTTATGACAGTGGATGAGGCAAACATTTCTATAAAAGCTACAACTACAGAGCGTATGGGCTTTGTTGGGCGTGGAGAAGGAATATCTGCATATGCAACAGTTTTAATTTATAAAAGATGATTCAATGAAAGAGATTACAGAGAAAGAATTGTTTGAAGAGTTGATAAATAATAGCACTATGACATTAGGCTATTTTTCTCATGATAGTTGCAACGTTTGCAAAGTTCTAAAACCAAAAGTAGAAGATTTATTAAACGAAAAATTTCCTAAAGTAGAGCAAGTTTACTGCAATGTAGAAACTAGTCCAGAAATTGCTGCTTCAAATACAGTTTTCACTGTTCCTACAATTCTTGTATGGATAGAAGGAAAAGAGACCTACAGATTGAGTAGAAACATTGGTCTTGGCGAACTAGAAGACAAAATACAACGACCTTATAGCATGGCCTTTTAAGAGGCGTCATTAAGCCTGTTGTTCAAATATTTCAACTACCTGTTTTGTATATGATCTCGAAACAGGTATTTTTATATCTCCATCATCATCCATCCACAATACAGCTTGCCCCTTTTCTCTATTAAACATCTTTACATTATTCAAGTTTACCATAAACGAACGGTGACATCTTAAAAATGGGAGATCTTTATACTCCTCCTCCATTCTTTTTAAAGTATTACGTAAGAGATGTTTTTTAGTACCTTTTGCTGTTTTGTAATGAACTTCAACATAGTTATCACTTGCTGCAAAGTAAAGCAGGTCATTAGCTTTGAGAGTAAAGCGCAACACATTATTCTCATCCTTAAAAGGAACAAAATTGGGTTTACTCCTAATTTGATTTAAGAGATCTTCCAAACTTACCTTCTTCTCCTTCCATGAGAAGTATAATAAACTAATGGTATATGGAATTAATAAAATAAGCGCAGAGTTTTGAACTGAGACAATGTATAGCAGCACAAAAGGTCTTACATTACCAATAACAACTCGTTCTAATAAGGTGTATAACGCAGCCATAAAGAGAACTTCGGCTACAATCATTAATACATATCCAACAATTGTGATTTTTTTAGTCTTCTTTATCTTTAGCATTATTAGTCTACTAAGGATAATAACTAACATACCAACAACTACTAACAGTCCAGAAACTAACAAAAACACCCACCATCTGACATCATACATTTCGTCAGCGCCAAATGGTCTATATAAGTTTATAAATACAAAAGCATATAGTGCGGTAAACAATATCTGCCTAATTGTATTTTTCATACTTATAAAATAGGGAAGAATCTCTCTACTTTTCATCAACTTATTTTTTGATTAATAGTTATTTCTCAAATTATTAGAACGCATTTGATTATATACCAAATTACTGTTGTCCGATTTTAATTTTCAGATTCTTCGCTACGCTCAGAATGACATTGTGTTTTATTGTATTCTGTTGGGTAGTGGGGTTAGTTTTTGGCTTCGCCGCAAACTAACCCCACTACCCAGTACTAAACTAGATGGTTGTCATTTCGAACGCAGTGAGAAACGAAGTTCAGCGTAGCTAAATCTCATGTTTTAAGTTCAATATTTTTTATCGGACAATAGTGTATACAAATATAAACTTTAAAAATTAAGAAACAACTCATCCCAGCTTAATTTTATTCACCCCAACCAAAAAGCCATTCACCCCACACACAGCCCAGTCACTGTATTATCAAGCACTTCTTAAAAACTTTATGTTACTTTATATGAAACAAAAATCAGAAAACTATGAGATTAATAGAAACTCAACGACTAATAATCAATGCATTTAAAAGTAACAAAAAGAGTGTTACTTTACCAAAAGGGACCAAATT
The DNA here is from genome assembly GCA_964532085.1 of uncultured Marinilabiliaceae bacterium. Lineage (GTDB taxonomy): Bacteria > Bacteroidota > Bacteroidia > Bacteroidales > Marinilabiliaceae > CAZHHH01. The sequence goes on along the minus strand of CAZHHH010000045.1, from coordinate 3,712 downwards.
GCGTCGCATAAAATTCAAGTCGGCTGTTAAAAACAGACATAAAGCAAAAATGGATAGTGATAGTAAGGTGAAATATAATATTTTACCAAAAAGAGGTCTATCATCAAATACGAAGTTTGATTATTATATGTTTTTACCTAAAACAAGGGTAAACGATGAAGTTATACTGCTCCTACATGGTCTAAATGAACGAAGCTGGGACAAGTATCTGCTTTGGGCTCACTATTTATCAACAAACTCAAACAAGGCTGTTATTATGTTTCCTATAGCCTATCATATAAATAGAGCACCTGAAGAGTGGTCGAATCCTAGATTGATGAATAAGATTTCTAAAGAGAGGTCTGAAATTAACAATATTGATAATCTTAACTCGAGCTATGCTAATGTAGCTTTAAGTCTTAGATTGTCACACTCCCCTGAACTTTTTTATCAATCGGGGTTACAAACATATTTAGATATTATAAAACTAACTAAATCTATAAAAAAAGGGAGACACAAATATTTATCAAAAAATAGTAAAATCAACTTCTTCTCATATTCAATAGGTGCATTTTTAACAGAAGTGTTACTACTCTCTAATCCTGACAATTTATTTACAGATCAAAAAGCATTTTTGTTTTGTGGTGGAAGTACGTTTGACAAAATGAATGCAATCTCTAGGTCAATACTTGATAAAGAGGCAACAAATAGATTAGAAAAGTATATATACAATGAAGAACTTAACTATAATACTATTCGCCCAGCTAGAAAGTATTCGCCATACTTAATGGGTGCGTGGAATAGTTTCAAGATGATGAGCAACAATAAATTATTTGCTAAAGAACGAATTGAAAAATTTGCATCACTAAGGCCAATTATCAAGGCAGTAGGATTGGTAAAAGATGTGGTTATTCCTCCAAAAGGTATTTTAGAGACGGTTGGAGAATGTGAAATTATCGATTTTCCAGTAAATTATAGTCATGAAAACCCGTTTCCATTTAATAATAAATCAAAAGTTGAAATTGTGGAAGAAGCATTTGTCTCAATTTTTGAAAAAGCAATTTCTTTTTTCAAATAAAAACAATCATAGACAAAACAGTTCACCCCCTGAATTATTTATTTCACCCCAGTAAAAAAACCATTCGCCCCAAAGACACGCCAGATACGGCATTAAAAAGTTATTGTCAAATATTATTATTTACTTTGTAGCTGTAGTTATATGACTAATTAACGTACATTAAAGAATGAGAGTAATAGATTAGTTAGTCATTTTTCAAAAGGTGATTTCTTTTTTGAGTTTGTTTATTACCACCCGTCAGTCTGTTATTCCGGTAATGAGGTCAGTTCACTGAAGAACCCTTTGAAATTAAAAAGTAAAAGTTTTTATAATAAAAAAGAGATTGTCTAAAACGTTAGCAATCTCTTTTTTATTTTAATGAACAATTATCAATGAACAATGAGCAATGGACAATTTTCAATGACACAATGCGATGAACTGCATTTTGGCGAAACACCTACGGTGCTCTTTTCAATGCGGATATTTATTTCTATTACATTTTGATTTTTCTACTACTATTTACACCACGTTCTACCCCAAACCCCTCTTGCTTTCAGCTAGACACTGTAAAGGGGCTTATTACATATAGCTAATTTCTATTTCAAAATAAAATTTTGATAATTTGAGCAAATATTGTTTTTATAGTGAAGATTTTTAATGAACAATGGACAATCAATCTTCAATGGACAATGAACAATGGGTAATGGATGACGCATTGAAACATTGATAAACTGAAAGATGAAAGTTAAAAATCCAAAGTTAGGTCAACGCCTAGTAGGGAAGGTCAATAATTGAACATTGTACATTGATAATTGAACATTGTACATTAATTAGTACGCCATTTTACCTTCGGATAGGCACGACATAAGTGTACGTCTCTACACTGAACCGCTCTCAACTAATTAACAGGTCTACGACCTCTTGGTCTGGCTTGAAGCCTAAATCATATATATCCATATTAGAGGTAAAATCGATAACTCTATCTAAGAAGTTACTGCTCATATCTTTGTCAAAATGGTGCTGTGGACAGTTGCTCATAAATTGCATGGCGGGTTTTATGCCTGAAAGTTTTGTCAATTCATTGGTAGGTGATTGACGTAGTAGATAGACAGAATGAATGGGTGTTACGCGTGGATATTGTGCATACCAAACCATAGGTGTGTTGGCCATATACCACTCTCCATTATGTTGAGTTATCCACAATCTATCATCATTTACGAGGGTGGCACCTCGTTTATCCCACAGTTTTGCCATAGTTGATTTACCTGTTCCAGAAACTGCTGTGAAAAGATGACCTATCTCATTATAATATACTCCGGAAGCATGAACTAAGAAGCCATCGGTGAATATGGAGATGTAAAACATATTTAATGATGAGAATGCAGGGTCAAATGGATCAATTATAACTGGTAGTTCTACTGTAGATTTTAAATCTAAATAGACAGTAAATTCATTATTATGTAGTGATAGCACAGAAATTGTGCGGTTATAAAGTTCGTTATCGTTATATATAATTTCAATGGCTAAATCATCACCATTTTTATAAACAGCCCAATGATTTTGAGAATTTCCCCCTTCAATGGGACGACCTTTCATAACTATATCATAGCCATAAAGCAACTCAGGCTCTAAAAATTTAATTCTGCTTTTGAAATTGTATTGAACAGGTAGAAGTGGCTTTGTGAAATGCTTTGCAACAAAAGTACTTAGTATTATTCCCTCCTCTGCTGTGAAGTTTATTTTTATTTTTGGCAAATAGATATCCATATCACCAACTAATAATGTTACCTATAGTTTGGTGTGGAACCTCCAAAAGGATTGTCAGATGCTGGAGAATCGGGGAAGATATATTTAGAATTACCATCATATGAAGAAGCAGGACCGCCACCACCTGGCCATTCAACATCACCTTCTCCAGGCTCAGTTGGTGGTGTTACACCAGGTGAAGGTGCTTGATTTTCGCAAATCACCACATCAATATCAACAGATATGATTTCAGGTCTGTAATACTTCTTTTTTATATTTCTCTCTACTTCTCTCATTACAAGTTTATTATCAAAGACTATTTTTAATTGACTTGTTGAATAATCCCTTTATTTTTAGCCTCTATGATAAAATTTGAAATATCTTCTTCTAAAATATTCTTTTTTACGTCGTATTCATCTAAAAGTTGCGATACTATCTGCTCTACAGTGCTCATTCCATCAATCTTCTCTATTATATCTGTTGCAACTTCATTTAGCGTTATAACATTTGTCATATCCGCCACATCGTTTACTAATGGAACAATTACAATTTCGTTTTTTGCCTTACGAAGTACAAATTTTTCATTTACAACTCTATAAACCAATGTCCAATCGAATTTGTTCATTATTCCATAACTTACTTTAAATGGCAAATATATAACTTATTCGCAATTATCTTAATAAATAACAGAATAATAATACACTTTTACTCAAAAATCCGAAAATTATCTCATTTTTTCACAAAAGTGAGATAATTTATCCCATAAATTTAGTGGATAGGTGTTATAATCAGGGCAAAACTAACATTTTAATGCTATTATACATAATTATAGTTATAATAGTTTTATAAATAATGCTAATATAGCATTAGGGTGAGTTATAAATTGTTAATTATTCAATTATCAATGAACAATGTACAATGTACAATGGA
>CAZHHH010000044.1:0-19039 GCA_964532085.1 uncultured Marinilabiliaceae bacterium | reverse complement strand
TTTAATTATTTAATATAAAAAGCTATTTATAGCAAAAGCTCCTTATAAATTCTAAAAAAGTGTTTTAAATAAAGTTATTTTAATATTTCAGCTTTTTAAAACTCATTATTATGCCTACTTTTATAAGCTAATCATTTTTGTAGAAAATTAAAGTGCTATTAATGAACAAAGACTATATCATATTTGATTTTGATGGAACTATTGCCGACACCATAAATATGGGTTTGGAGATTTTCAACCAAATTTCAGGAGAGCTCAAACTTGACCCAATTTCAGATGAAGAGTTAGAACTTATTAAAGCAAATAGGCCACAAGATTTATTAAAATCGTACGGATTTTCAAAAGCAAAACTTGCGTCTGTAATGTTGCGACTAAGAAAGGAGATGAACAAAACTGTTCCAAATATCAAACTCATTCCAGGTATAAAAGAAGCACTTAACAACATCAAACAGTTAGGATATAACCTTGGAATTCTCACATCAAATTCATTGGAAAATGTAACAGCCTTTCTTGAAAACAATCAGCTAACTCACATTTTTGACTTTACATATAGTGGCAAAAATCTATTTGGCAAAAAGAGACTTATAAAAAGGATGCTAAGACGTGAAGCAATCTCTAAAAAGAATGTAATTTATATAGGAGATGAAATAAGAGACATTGAAGCATGCAAAAAAGCTAGAATACCTATTATTTCTGTTACTTGGGGACTAAATAATAGAGAATTACTTGAATCTGCGCAGCCCAATCTTATCATAGACGCTTCAAGTATGCTATTACTAAGTATTGAAAGGCTATTTGAAAACAGAGGTAAATATATTTAATTATTAAAAAAGCTATTTTCAAATATTAAATATCAATAAAAACATTTATCATTAAACTATTATTAACTTTAATTTTAAAAATACAAAAATGAAAAAACATCTATTGGGAGTTATAGTATTAGCCTTTTTGTTTGCATGCTCTTCTAATCCTAGCCCTAAAAAAACCGCAGAACTATTTCTTACAAACTTTTTTAATGGCAATATAAGCGAAATAGAGGAACACACTACCGAAAGTACATTTAAAATATTAGAATTTGCAAGCTCTCTTGGAGATATGGAGGCTTATCCAGATTTTGAATTCAATTTTATCAGAGACTCTATTGTAGGCAATAAAGCTTGGGTCTATTTTGGTGATGATGAAGATGAGTCTGTTATAGAACTTATTAAAATTGACAATAAGTGGCTGGTACATATAGATGACAGCAAATAACAAACTCTTCTATTATCTGTTTTTCTCATTCTTAATTCTACTTGTCAGCTGTAAAGAGAAAGAAAATTCGTTACACGAACGTGATTTAGTACCTGAATTAGAAGATGATACTTATATTATTATGAGGCTTGGAAAAGGTTATTTTTCAAATATCTTTCGCAAACTTTCATCTGAAGAAAAAATGTTTTCACATACAGGCATTTTGTATTGTAGTGATAAGTCAAACAATAGTTTTAATGTCTTTCACATAGAGGCTAACGAATTTACAGGAGTTGGCAGAGTTAAGAATGAATCATTCAAAGATTTTGTAAAAGAATTGAAATATTACTCCATATATAAAATAAATTCTCATGACTCTATAAAAATTAAAATTATAGAAAGTGCTGATTTGTTTTACAAAAATAGAGTTGAATTTGATTTAGATTTTAATCTAGACAGCGATGATAAATTGTATTGTACAGAGTTAGTTGCAAAAGCAATTAATAAAGCATTTGAAACTGATACAATAACTGCCAATCTCTATATTTCTGGTAAACTTTTCTATAGTCTTGAAGATATTTATAAGAGTGATATGATGTCTCTATATTATACAACATTAAAGAAATAGAAGAAAAAAGGTCCTCCATCAACAGACGGAAGACCTTTTATATTTATATATCTTGTTTTAGAATAAACTAATCATTCCCCACACTAAAAGTGCTCCAAATACAAGAACAACAGCTAATAAAACCATATCAGCTTTACGACTTTTCTTTTTCTTACTCATTTTATTAAGAATTTAAAATTTAACATTAAAGAACTATGTCATCATTGCTAAAAAACTCACAGAAAGCACTTTAGTACAAATGATGACAATGAAAATTTAAAATTCTCCTCAGCAACGAATGGATTGCACCTGTATATAAATTGGCGGCGAAATAGTTATTTTATCAACAAATCCTCTTTTGAAAAAGAGAGGATAAGATAAAACATCCAATAAATTCGCCAATTTTTCAACAAAAGGCAATCCAAACAACTCTTCGGTTGCTACAAAATTAAAAAATGAATATGATGGAATAAAAACAAAAGGAATTTCGGGACACTCCTCGTAGTATTGAGAAGAAATTTTGCTCACTTTTTCGTATTGTCTGTAATTATTTGACACAACAGCATGACTGTACGAAACTCCCCGAAACCAGAATGAGCTAAGTACAAAAAAAACTAATAAAAAATATGACCTTACTATTTTCATATAATATCAGCTATGCTATATTTTGTTTAAATAACCTATAATGAGCAGTTAATTTTCCCTTGTTTACTCCCCTTTTCGTGAAATATATGCAAAAATCACAAATTTTCTAAACTTTCATGCTGTTTTTAAGTTAATTCTGTAGTATATTTAAAAAAAATGTAAATTTATATGAATTTTGTTTCACGAGTTTATAATTTTTATTCCAATGGTTTTGAGACAATGCCCAATTGGGCACGTACTCTTTGGATAATAATTTTAATTAAACTATTTGTAATGTTTGTAGTTTTGCGATTATTCTTTTTTCAAAATGATTTTAAAACAAATTTCACAAACGATGAGGATAGGAGTAATCATGTCATCGAACAATTGACAAACCCTTAAAAATTAGTTATGCTTGAACAGATTGATTTTGCTTTAGTAAACTGGTCGCGCGCACAATTTGCGCTAACGGCTCTTTTTCATTGGCTATTTGTGCCACTAACAATTGGGCTAAGTTTCATTTTAGCCTTTATGGAAACCATCTACTACAAAACTGGAGATGAAGAGTGGAAACGTATCACAAAGTTTTGGATGAAACTTTTCGGAATTAACTTTGCAATTGGTGTTGCAACAGGTATTATTCTTGAATTTGAATTTGGAACCAACTGGAGTAATTACTCGTGGTTTGTGGGTGATATATTTGGCGCACCACTTGCCATTGAAGGTATAATGGCGTTCTTTTTAGAGAGTGCATTTATTGCTGTTATGTTCTTCGGGTGGAACAAAGTAAGTAAAAGATTTCACCTTACAGCCACTTGGCTAACTGCCGTTGGTGCAATTCTATCTTCAATTTGGATTTTAACTGCAAATGCCTGGATGCAAAATCCTGTAGGTACAGCTTTTAATCCTGATACTGCACGAAATGAAATGATTAACTTTTGGGAAGTGCTTTTCTCCCCAACTGCTATAAATAAGCTGATACATACAACCACATCAGGCTTTGTATTTGCTTCTATTTTTGTAATTGGTGTTAGCTCTTGGTTTTTACTTAAAAAACGTGAACTTCTATTTGCTAAAAGAAGCATTATAATTGCAGCAACATTCGGGCTTGTTAGCTCGCTTGTGCTTATCGGAAGTGGTGATACATCTGCAAAAGAGATTGTTAAAACTCAGCCTATGAAACTTGCAGCAATGGAAGCTCTTTATGAAGGTCAAACTCATGCACCGCTGATTGCATTTGGTATTTTAAGTGAAAAAGAGACACATAAAAATGTAAGACCAGACAGTCAAGCTGATTTTATTTTCAAAATTGAAATTCCATCGATGCTCTCAATTCTTGCATCAGATAGCTATAGCCCAAAAGAGTATGTGGCAGGAATTAAGGATTTGATTATGGGTAACGAAGAGCAAGGAATTATGCCTTATGCAGAAAAAATAAGACGTGGTTACAAGGCTCAGCAAACACTTATTGAATATAAAGCAGCTCAAAAAGAAGACCCTAATGGCGAAGAGTTTTTAGCACTTGAAGCTAAATTTAAAGATGAAGAGTTTGTTAATAACTATTTTAAATACTTTGGATATGGCAGTTTTTATGATGAAGATCCTGTAAAACTAGAGAAAAATGCATTTAAAATGGTTCCACCAATTTCATTAACTTTTTATGCATTCCATATAATGGTTATTCTAGGTGGATATTTCTTCATTCTGTTTGCTGTTGTATTGTACTTATCACTTAAGAACAAGCTACACGACAAAAGATATATACTACATGCTGCACTTTGGACGATTCCACTAGCTTACATAGCACAAGAATCTGGCTGGATTGTTGCTGAGGTTGGAAGACAGCCGTGGGTAATTCAAGATTTGATGCCTACAATGAAAGCTGTTACACAAATTGATACTACGGCTGTTATGACAACATTTTTCTTGTTTTTAGTAGTGTTTGTTGGATTAGCAATAGCGGAAGTTAGAATTATGATAACTCAAATTAAAAAAGGACCCGAAAAAGAAGGAGGAAACGAATAATGACTGAATTATTTTCACACATAGCACTTCAACAATATTGGTGGATAATTATTGCTACCATTGGCTCTGCATTGGTATTTTTACTTTTCGTTCAAGGTGGGCAAACCTTAATTTACACATTAGGTAAAAATGAAGAAGAGAGAGATCTAATAATAAATTCTATCGGTAGAAAATGGGAGTTCTCTTTTACTACATTAGTGGTATTTGGAGGTGCATTTTTCGCAGCATTCCCACTGTTTTATAGCACAAGTTTTGGTGGTGCATACTGGGCTTGGATGATACTTCTATTTACTTTTATTTTTCAAGCTGTATCTTATCACTATCGCTCAAAACCAAACAACTTCTTTGGCTCAAGAGCTTATGAAGCATTTTTGCAAGTGGGCGGATATATTTCCACATTCTTATTAGGTGTAATAGTTGCAACACTATTTACAGGATCACCATTTGCAATTTCAGATATGAAAGAAATGACTTGGATGAACAGTGGACGTGGTTTTGAACTACTATTAAATCCCCATAATCTTGTTTTAGGAGTTGCTATTTTATTTTTATCTAGAGTTTTAGCTATTCTATATATCATCAATTCTGTTGAGAATGAAGAGTTAGACAAAAAAGCACGAAAAAGGTTAATTATAGAATCTGCCGTTTTTGTAGTAGCATTTTTAACTTTTGTAATATGGTTGATGTTTATTGAAGGATATGCAGTAAACCCAGAAACAGGTGCTGTTTTTCTAATGAAGAATAAATATTTCATCAATCTAATAGAGATGCCAATTGTGCTAATTATTTTTATCGTAGGCTTAGCATTGGTATTAATCGGTATAATAAGAACGCTAATTTCAGATAGCTATAAGGGCATTTGGTGGAGTGGATTTGGCACTTTTCTAGCAGCCTTTACACTATTTATGATAGCAGGATTTAATAACACTGCATTTTATCCATCAAGCTATGATATCCAAAGCTCATTAACCATACAAAACGCATCTTCTAGTCAATATACTTTGATGGCGATGTTCTATGTTTCGTTAATGATACCAATAGTATTAGGATATATTTGGTTGACTTGGAGAGCAATTAATAAACACAGAATCACAAGAGAAGAGTTGAATTCTGGAGAAACAAATAGTTATTAATCTGAAAAACATTTAGTTATGACATATTTTATAAATATATTTTGGTATCTGTTTCTTGCAGGAGTTATAGTTGGCAGTTTTTATTTATCGACATTTCTTGTAAAACGATTTGACGCAAAATGGAAAGCTGTGACGGAAGAAGAAGAAATGTAGGGGCGTCCCTACGTGGCGACCTTAAATGGTTATAGGGTCGCCCCCGCGCTGTGTCTAGCCGAAGGCAAGGTGGGCGACCGAAATTTTCATTTTATACAAAAATAAAAACGTAGATACAGACATTTGTTTGTATCTACGTTTTTTATATTTAATATATCTTTCTTAATTACACATTAAATCTAAAGTGCATAACATCACCATCTTGAACAACATATTCCTTGCCCTCTACACTCATTTTTCCAGCTTCTTTACAAGCTTGTTCAGAGCCATATTTTACAAAATCTTCATATTTTATAACCTCAGCACGGATAAATCCTTTTTCAAAATCTGTGTGAATAACACCTGCAGCTTGTGGAGCCATTGCACCTTTTGGGAAAGTCCAAGCGCGCACCTCTTTCACACCAGCTGTAAAATAAGTTTGTAGACCTAATATATTATACGAAGCACGAATAAGTTTGGCAACTCCCGACTCTTCTAGACCTATGTCATCCAAAAACATCTGTCTCTCTTCAAATGTTTCTAACTCCGCAATGTCAGCCTCAGTTTGTGCAGCAATTACCAATATATCTGCATCTTCATCTTTTACAGCCTCTCTTACTTGCTCAACATATTTATTTCCTGTAACTGCAGATGCCTCATCAACATTACAAACATACATTACTGGTTTATTTGTCAACAGAAACAGACCTTTTGCAACTAGCTTTTCTGGTTCTGTAAGCTCAACTGTTCTTGCTGATTTTCCATTTTCAAGAGCAGCTTTATATTTTACTAAAACTTCATAAAGCAACTTAGACTCATTGTCTTTAACAGTTTTTGCAATTTTCTCAACTCGTGGCAAACGAGTCTCTACAGTTTCTAAATCTGTTAACTGCAACTCAATATCAATCACCTCTTTATCACGAACAGGATCAACAGAACCATCTACGTGAGTAATGTTTTCATCATCAAAACAACGCAATACGTGAATTATCGCATCTGTTTCTCTAATATTTGCTAAAAACTTATTTCCTAATCCCTCACCTTTACTTGCACCTTTAACTAATCCAGCAATATCAACTATCTCAACAGTTGTTGGCTGCACGCGCTCTGGCTTAACAAGCTTCTCCAACTGAACCAGTCTATCATCTGGAACTGTGATAACTCCAATATTTGGTTCTATAGTACAAAAAGGAAAATTCGCTGACTGTGCTTTTGCATTTGACAAGCAATTAAAAAGCGTTGATTTACCAACATTTGGCAATCCTACAATTCCACACTTCATTTTATGATATTATTTTCAATTATTTTATTAACAATCCTTTAAAAATCAAAACAGCTGCAAAAATACACTTTTTTATTGTCATTTATAAGAAAAATGACTAATTGAATTATTTCTTAAATTCAATTAATAAATAAAAACAGTATTTATCTATTTTCGTAATGGTTATTTCTTTTCATATATTCGCATTGTTAAAAACAATCTATGCATCCAACAGACCAAGAAATATTAGCACTAATAAACATTCCAGCTGAACGGCAGGCTGGTTTCAGCTACTTGGTGTCCAAATATAAAGAGAGATTATATTGGCATTTGCGAAAAATGGTTATCATTCACGAAGATGCCGATGACTTATTGCAAAACACTTTCGTAAAAGTGTGGAATAATATTGATAATTTCAGAGGTGACTCTTCAATATATACTTGGATTTATAGAATTGCTACCAATGAAGCACTTAATTTTTTAAATAAAAAGAGAGAAGTTTTATTGGATAGTCCTACAGATGTTGAGGATTTTTTATCTAATCAGATAGAAAATGACCCACTATTTACTGGTGAAGAGATTGAGAAAAAACTTCAAAAATGCATATTAACACTACCCGACAAGCAACGAATTGTTTTTAATATGAAATATTTTGATGATATGAAATATAAGGATATGTCAGAGATTTTAGACACTTCTGTCGGTGCATTAAAAGCTTCATATTTTCACGCTGTGCAAAAAATAAAAGCATTATTAGAGAATGAAATATTATAAAATTAAACCATTTATATAGTTAATAGTCAAACAATAGAGTAAACAAACCAAGAAGAGATGATTTTAGATAATAAAAAACCAAATCAAGAGGATATTTTCAAAGTTCCTGAGGGTTATTTTGAAAATTTTGATGAGCGATTAAAGTTCATCATTGAGCCGGATATTATCTCAAATAAACCAAGTTCAAAACTACTTGATATTTTCAAACCTTGGATTGGACTTGCAGCTGCATTTCTACTGATTGCAATGGTATTTAATTTTGTTACTAAAGATAAGATTAAAAATCAGCACGTATCAACTGAAATTGAGTATAGCTATTTTGAGATGTGGGCAGATGAGTGGTCTGGGACTTATGAAATTTATGAACTTATATCTGACAATTCTGTTGATTTTGACGACTTTGATTTATATCCAGACAGTTTAGTTTTCAAAGGCATAACCGATGAGAATTCAATCTATTTAAGTCATCTCGATTATTAAAAACTTTATTTTTATGAAACGAATATTTATTTTATCAATTATATTTTTCTCTTTTATAACTATCTCTTTTTCTCAAAAGAAAGATGAAAATGTAGAAAGAGTTAAGGCTCAAAAAGTAGCTTTTTTTACAGAAAAGATGAACCTTAATTGTGAAACTTCACAGCAATTTTGGCCAATTTATAATGACTTTTTTGACAAAAAAAGTAACTTATATTCTCAAATTCGCACTCTTAGGCACGATTTGAATAATAAGATGGAGCAGCTATCAGATGAGCAAAAAAACAAAGCTTTAAATCTTATTTTAAAATTAAAAGTAGAGGGGGCAGAGCTTGAACAGACCTACCATAAGCGATTTGAAAAGATTTTAACCACAAATCAACTGATTTTACTTTATCAGGCAGAGCACGAATTTAGAAAAAAAATGATTGACCATTTGCATAGTCAATCATCACAAAGTAAATAGTTTCAAATTGTGATTAAAAAGTTGTGTTATATCGTTAAATGAATAAACAAACTCGTAGAGTTATTTTTTTGTAGTTATTCATAACATAAATAGATATTATTATATCTCTCTTTACGCCTCCGACGAGCCACAGTTTCAAGGTTTAGGTAATTTATAATAATGATTTTATTTGTCTTGTCCATATGAAAGCTGTGTCTCAGCATAGTCTCGACAAAAGCGAGACCCAACATAGAATAAAATAGTATTGAAATTAAGAGTCCCAATGCTCTTGATCTTCGTGCCTTCGACTCCGCTCAATAATCAAGCGTAGTCGAACTGCTGTGTTTTAAAGATTTTTGAATGTTACTGTTTTCGGTCAGTGTATTTCGACATGCTCAATAACCAAGCGTAGTCGAACTGCCGTTACATAAATTATCCTTTCACAATCTCAATCAATCTATCAATATCAAGCTCATTTTGAGAGCCATCTTGCATATTTCTTAATGTAACTGTATTATTTTTAAGCTCCGATTCTCCTATTAATGCTACAAATTTAACACCTTTTCTATCAGCATAAGTCATCTGTCTTTTCATTTTTGCAGAATCTGGGTAAACCTCAACTTTAATTCCAACCACACGCAACTTTGATGCTACTTTAAAAGCTTGCTGAGCTTCCTTTTCGCCAAAATTAACAAACATAACCTCAGTCGCTTCTGATACACTCTCAGGATATAGATTAAGCTGATTTAATACATCAAAAATTCTATCAGCGCCAAAAGATATTCCCACACCTGACACGCCTTTCATACCAAAAACACCTGTCAAATCATCATATCTTCCACCACCAGTTATGCTACCAATCTTAACATCTAGCGCTTTAACCTCAAAAATAGCACCTGTATAGTAATTTAATCCTCTTGCAAGAGTTAAATCAAGTTCAACTTCCGTCTTAACACCAAGAGAATCAACAACACCGAGAACATACTCAACCTCATCAACACCAGAAACACCAATTTCAGAACCTTGCAATACATTCTTAATCTGAGTTAATTTTTCACTATTAGAACCTGAAAGATTTAATATAGGTTGTAATTTATCAATAGCTTCCTTGTTAAGTCCACGCTCCAAAAGCTCTTCATTAACTTTTTCAACACCAATTTTATCCAACTTATCAATAGCAATTGTTATATCAATCATCTTTTCAGGATATCCAATAATTTCAGCTATCCCCGCTAATATTTTTCTATTATTTAATTTAATAACTACATTAACATCAAGCTTTTGATAGACCTCATCAACTATTTGAATGAGCTCAACCTCATTGAGCAAGCTATCACTTCCAACAACATCGACATCACATTGAAAAAACTCTCTATAACGCCCCTTTTGTGGTCTATCTGCCCTCCAAACTGGCTGAATTTGGTATCGTTTAAAAGGAAAAGTTATCTCATTTTGATGCTGAACAACAAAGCGAGCAAACGGAACTGTCAAGTCATATCTAAGACCTCTATCACTAATTTGTGACATCAATTTAAGAGAATCTTTTTGCTCTAATAGTTCACTATCCGCTTTAGCTAAGTAGTCTCCAGAGTTTAAAATTTTATATAGTAATTTATCTCCCTCCTCACCGTACTTTCCCATTAGAGTTGATAAATTCTCCATAGCAGGCGTTTCAATTGGCATATAGCCATATTTTTGAAAAACACCTTTTATGGTATCAAATATATAATTTCTTTTTACCATCTCTTCTGGTAAAAAATCTCGAGTTCCTCTTGGTATTGATGGTTTTTGAGCCATAATCTATATTTTAAATTTCAATTTTAACATTTTAATTTTACAAATCGCAAAGTTAACCATTTTAATATAATATCACTTTCTTTTTAAGTTATAGTCCATCTTTAATCACAACATATTTTAACAATATGCGAACATTTTACCGCTAATTTCCATAATTAAAATTATGATAAAAAGAGAGCTTGTTTAACTATTTAATAATTATGTTTAGTTGCTTGCAAATTTAAGACCTACTACAGAAATAATTAATGTTGATATAAAAAATATTCTCCAAAAAGATAAAGGCTCTTTAAAAAAAATCACTCCTGCAATAACAGTTCCTAATGCCCCAATTGCTCCCCAAACGGCATAAGCTGTTCCTACAGGTATAGGTTTTTCGCCACCCATAGCCCTATATAACAAGAACATACTAATAGATACAAATACTACAAAAGAGAGTAACCAATAATACATTTCTTTCCCGGTAGACTGTTGAGCCTTTCCTAAAGAGACGGCAAAAGCTGTTTCAAATAATCCGCCAATAATTAACAATATCCAATTCAAACTCATAAAATATTTTTTTAAAACAAATTATAATTTAATTATCAAAGACCTAAATATCTATAAAATGACAATTTAAGAAAAAAAATTATAATCATTTTTTGTTAAAATAGAGCATTTTCAATATGTTTTTCATATTTTTATATTTCATTTGATTATAATTACTTTTATGGGAGTAGTAAATTTGGTTTTAGATACCATGAAAAAAGCAGGCAAGCCATTAAAAGCTGGTGAAATTGCAGATTTATCAGGAATTGATAAAAAGGAAGTTGACAAAGTTATGAAAAAACTAAAAAGTGAGGAGGAGATTATTTCACCAAAGCGTTGCTATTGGGAACCTTCTAAATAGCTTTTTCATATCTTGAAATATGTAGGATAAAAATTTTTGAGATGAAAAACCCCAAAATATTGATAGCAGATGATATGGACTATTTGGTTGAGTATACTATTTCTCACCTTAGTACAATATGGCCAGATGCCACATACATTCGTGCATCAAATGGATATGAAGTTTTCACTCTTTCAATGCGCCATAAACCCGATTTAATTTTGCTAGATTGGGAAATGCCCGAATTTTCTGGTATGGATGCATTGGTTACCCTAAAATCTAACAGTAAAACATCTG
Source organism: uncultured Marinilabiliaceae bacterium (assembly GCA_964532085.1). Taxonomy (GTDB): domain Bacteria; phylum Bacteroidota; class Bacteroidia; order Bacteroidales; family Marinilabiliaceae; genus CAZHHH01. The sequence continues at coordinate 7,372 of CAZHHH010000044.1, read as the reverse complement.
ATATTTCGGTCATAATGGTTTCAGGATTTACACAATCTGACCATGTTCAAAAGGCACTTAATGCTGGTGCAATTGATTATCTTAAAAAACCTATTGAACCAATTGAACTTATTGCGCGAGTAAAAACTGCGTTAACATTGGCAGAATCTGTGCAAAAATTAAGATTTCAAGCAGCACAATTAGAAGAAGAACAGTTTAAAATGGACAAGCTTTTAAAAGGCTTGTTACCAGTGCAGGTAATTGATACAATTAAAGAGTCTGGAGAAATTCCACCTCAAAGATTCAGAAATGTATCTGTTATAATGGCTGATTTAGTAGACTTTACTACAAAATCTCAAAGAATATCTCCCAAAAGATTATTATCAGAGCTTCAGACAATTTTTACAGCTTTTGATGAAATTACAGACAAATATAAATGCACAAGAATAAAAACCATTGGTGATGCCTATCTTGCCGTTGCTGGAATGTGGGAAAACAAAGATAACAATGCAATTATAGCTTGTAAAATGTCTGAAAAAATGCGTCAATTTATTATGGATCATAATAAACAAAACAACATAGATTGGGAGATACGAATTGGTATTAATACTGGTGACATAATTGCAGGTATGATAAGTGACAAAAATCTCTCTTTTGATATTTTTGGCGATACTGTAAACACCGCATCTCGTATGCAGACTTACTCAAGCCCTATGCAGATAAACATTTCGCATACAACTTATGAGCTTATTAAAAAGTATTATAAAGTTATAAGAAGAGTGCCTCGCAAAGTAAAAGGCAAAGGCGCTCTTAATATGTACTATCTATATAAACCTATCCAATCACGAGATAATAAGATTAAAAGTGAATTGAATTCCGAAGCAGATAGTGATTAATTTAATCTCAATAATTATATAGATAAAATATCTGTTAATTTTAACAATTCTGGATTCAAATCTTTTTTATCCTTGAGAGCTTCTCCTAGTGGAAATAAAACTGTTTTATTCTTATCCATACCTATTAATACATCTTTCTCTCCTTTTAAAAGTGCCTCTATTGCTGCAACTCCCATCTGGCTTGCAACAACTCTATCAAATGCACTTGGCGATCCACCCCTTTGTAAATGCCCTAAAATAGTAACACGCACATCATAATATGGATGTTCTTTGCTTACACGCTCAGCAACCTCTATTGCACCACCACCAAACTTTTTGCCTTCAGCTACTAGTACAATAGAAGATGATTTCTTTTTATTATATCCATTCTTTAAAAACTCATCTAGTTTTTTAAAGTCAGTCTCAATTTCTGGAACAAGAACAGCCTCTGCACCAGAAGCAATACCAGCTCGTAGTGCTAAAAAACCAGCATCACGTCCCATCACCTCAATAAAAAACAATCGACTATGCGCACTTGCAGTATCTCTAATCTTATCTACAGCATCAATAACTGTATTTAAAGCTGTATCATAACCAATGGTATAATCGGTACCAAAAAGGTCATTATCAATTGTGCATGGAACACCAACAACAGGAAAATCAAACTCCGTAGCAAACAGATGAGCACCAGCTAGAGTTCCATCTCCTCCCAAAACTACCAAAGCATCTACACCACGTTTTTTTAGATTCCCCCAAGCCTTTTGCCTTCCCTCAAATGTTCTAAACTCCTCACTCCTAGCCGATTTCAAAACTGTTCCGCCTTGTTGAATAATATTACTCACAGATTGCGAATTCATCTCCTCAATATTATCTGCAACAAGGCCTGAGTATCCTTTATTTACTCCCATCACTTGTAGCCCATTAAATATTGCACCTCTAACGACAGAGCGAATAGCAGCATTCATACCTGGAGCATCTCCACCAGAAGTTAAAACAGCTATTTTTCTTATATTACCCATATTATTATATTAAATCGTTTTTAATTCTTACCCATTTATTAACAATCTCTTCTGCAATTTCTTCCATCAGCCAATTAGGAGTTGACGTAGCGCCACAAACTCCTATCTTTTTGGGTAAAGTTTTAAACCAATTATCATTAATATCTTCTCTATTTGAAGCAAAAAAACTATTACTATTTGAACCTTTGCAAACTTCATATAGCACTCTTCCATTGCTACTTTTTGCACCTGCAACAAAAACAACTATATCAAAATTTTTCACAAACTCTTGTAGGTGAGGAACTCTATTTCCGACTTGAGCACAAATTGTTCTATTTACTTTTAAAATATCTTCGCTTACTAAATATTTTTTTAATGCCTCTTCAATTTCATCGAGTCCTGATCTGTTTTTAGTAGTCTGAGAAAAAACAATTGTCTCTTTATTTTTTTCAAGTTGTTGAATATCTTCAACATTTTCAACAACAAAAGCCTGATTATCTGTTTGCCCAACTAAGCCAACAACCTCAGCATGGCCTTTGTTTCCATATATTACAATCTGCCCACCAATATCTTTTATCTCTTCCCAAGCTTTTTTCACTCTTTCTTGTAATTTTAAAACTACTGGACAAGTGGCGTCTATTATATTAACACCTTTATCTTGCATATTTTTATATGATGTTGGCGGTTCACCATGAGCTCTAAAAAGTACAGTTTTGCCTTTTTCTAAATTTTCAGTTTTTATATCTACAGTTTGCATTCCTTTATTATGCAAACGTTTTATCTCTTCATCATTATGAACAATATCGCCAGCCGAGAATAATTTATTATCATCTTTCATAAAATTCTCAGCCATATCAATAGCTCTTTTTACTCCAAAACAGAAGCCAGATTTTGAATCTATTCTGATTTCTAACCCTTCACTTTTTGCTATATCTTGATATTTATTCATTTTAATTATATCCAACCTTCATCCTCCAACTTCTCGTGTATAACTAAAAACTGTTGCTCTCTATCTAAATTACTATTATCTAGAAGCCAAGCATCATCAGCCATTTTTAGTGGACTCTCATCTCTATTACTATCAATCTCATCACGCAAAACAACATTGTCATACACCTCTTTAAAAGTTACATCCTCACCTTTATTAATCATTTCATCATATCGACGTTTTGCTCTAATTTCGGCAGAAGCTGTCATAAATATTTTCAAATCGGCATTGGGAAAAACTACAGTTCCTATATCTCTTCCATCAAGTATTACGCCACCCTCTTTACCCATATTCTGTTGTAGTTCTACAAGTTTTTTTCTAACAATAGAAAGAGCACTAATTAAACTAACTTTATTGCTAACTTCTAATGAACGAATAGCCTCCTCAACATTTTCACCATTTAAATAGGTATTGATAACTTTATCCTCTTCTCTTCGAAGTTCGATATTTACATTGTCGATATTTTCAGATATTGCACTTTCATTAATTTTATCTCCCTCAATCCAACCTTGACGAATGGCATATAGAGTAAAAGCTCGATACATTGCACCAGTATCAATATATCTAATATCTAAATATTCTGCAATTTGTTTTGCAACAGTACTTTTTCCGCAAGATGAGTGACCATCTACAGCAATTATTATTTTGTTTTTATTTTTTGACATTTTCTTATTACATAAATGAAGAAAGCGATGTTGTTATTGAAAAATAATTTGAAGTTCCAGCAAGGTGATATCTTGTGGAACCATAAGATATATTAAATTTATAGACTTTTATTCCAAATCCCCAGCTATAACCAACTGTTGATGTACGGCTATCGACTTTTAATTCTTGGCGTCTTCGTGGATTAACACCAGCACCAATATAGAAATTGTCTGTAGGAACAAACTCCAAACCAAGCACCAAGCGTCTCATTATTTTCTTTTCAACTGTATCTTCTTCTTTAATTATTATATTATCATCTTGATCTTTTATATCATAGGATAGTGATCCAGATAATAAATCTTTTGCAGTTATTGAAAATCTAAATGGTGCATGATTAAGCTTTTGAGAAATACCTATCTGCAAATCAGGCCTTAAAGACTCCTTTTTCGCATCACTATATGATGTCAATTGTTTACCATAATTTTTCAAGACAGCACCAAATGTAAAGTTACTTTCAGGTTTTTCATAAAAAATCCCCAAATCTGATGCAATTGCCCAAGAAGAATAAGACTCAATCTTACTCATTAATGGTTTTATGGATAATCCTACTCTCCAATTTTCTGATAATTTTCGTCCATAATTAATTTGCAACACTGTTTCGCCTGCACCAAATTTACCTGTCTCATTTCCTTCTTCATCAGTGCCTCTTAATGAACCGTAACTAAGATGATAGACGCTAAAAGCAAATGTTCCTACACTTTTAAAGTTCCAAGCAACACCAGCAAATCCATAATGAATATCTGCCACATAAGGTATATAAGAAAATGACATGTTTTTTGTCCAAATTGAATCGATTACTGCAGGATTGTGATTTAGCATAGAAATCTCTCTGCCGGGTAATCCCGCTTGATTACCACCCAAAGTAGCAACTCGAGCAGATTGTGTCATTTGCAATATTCCATACAATGACTCACCCCCACGCTGAGCATACAACGCAGTAGATGAAGCTAATAATATTAATAATATACAACGTTTTATCATTATGATTCTATGATGGAGTTTAAATATTTCTTCTTTAAATAATTACATTATAATAGGCAAATGTAGTTATATTTTTTATTTATTCTTAAATACTATAGAAACAGGTTTGTCAACTTCTACTTTATTTAACAATTTACCAACCACTCCATTCTTTTCAAGACTATATGAAACCAGACTTCCACCCTCTTGATTGGCAATAATAAGATAATTATCATCCTCTGTTAATACAAAGCTTCTCGGCACATTTATCTCTTCTGTAACCTCACCTAATCGACCGACTTCATAATCATTAACGGCAAATGCATAAATTTTATTATCAGCCCTTTCCGAAACATAAATATTTTTACCTTGAGAAGTAAACTTAACATCTGCAGCCCAACTATCAGTTCTACTTTCAGATAGTTTAATATCTTTTATCGGCTTAATAAATAAGCTATTGGAATCTTTTTCATAAAAACTTAAAGTTCCGTTAAGCTCATTAATTACTGCCATCTGATTATTATGAGGATGAAAAGCTACCAAACGAGGACCAGCACCTAATTCTGTACTAAAATTGTCAATATGCTTTATAATGTTGGACTGAATATCAAAAATCTCTATTTTGTCTCTGCCAAGATCTGCAACATAGGCAAATTGATTTTGATTATCAGCAACAACACAATGAATATGAGAAGTCTCCTGACGACTTTCATTTATACTACCACCCTCAAATATAAACTGTTGAATATTTTCCTCTTCAAAAACCCCATTTTTATGTAAAACAAAAGCTACATCTCCAGAGTTATAGTGAGCAACTCCAACTAGACCATCTTTCAGTTCCTCAACATAACAGGCTCCTCTTCCATTAGTTGATATAGAATCAATTAAATACAACTCGCCACTGTTGTGATTTATCTTAAAGCTAAAAAGGTCTGCATTAGTATCATCTTTTTCACTAACCGCAAAAAGATAATCTCCGCAAATTGAGATGGTCAAAAAGCTTGGGTTTTTCATTTCGTATGCAAGAATAGGCGAATCTATCTTGCCATTTTCAGGATTTATCGAGCTAAAATAAATTCCTTTAGAACTTCCGTCAGTATAAGTTCCTATATAAAAATGTTCTTTTTCATAATTTATATTATTACAACTAGTAGCAAAAATTAAAAGAACAATTAATACAACACTCACTCTAATTGTACCATTCACAATCATATTCAAGAAGTTAGACATATCATCTCTTTTCATAAACAAGCTATTTTTCAACAAAACAATATTTTAAATTTGAGCATTAAATATAACAAACAAAAATGGATAGATGTTTTATAATATGTTTAGTATTAGCATAAGTAACAGAAAAAAGTTAATTTTGCACCTAATTACTTAGGATACAAAATAATTTTAAATATTATGACAGATAAATCGAATCAAAAATTATTTGAAGAGTTTCCACCTACATCTACCGAAGAATGGTTAGAGGTAGTTACAAAAGACTTAAAAGGTGCAGACTTTGAGAAAAGGTTGGTTTGGAAAACTGATGAAGGTTTTAAATTACAACCTTTTTACAGGGAAGAAGACTTACAAAATTTGGACTATTTAGACACTCTTCCTGGAGAATTCCCTTTTGTTAGAGGTTCAAAAACCACAAATGAATGGCTTGTTAGACAAGACATTTATATAACTTCAATTGCAGATGCCAATAAAAAAGCAGTTGACATTACAACAAAAGGTATTAATTCAATAGGCTTTATCTTTGCTAATGATGAACTTATAACTAAAGAGAATATTATAAGTTTAATTAAAGACCTAGCAGCAGAAGTTGAATTAAACTTTTCTGCTCCAACACATAACTGCAATTTACAGACAGCATTAGTTGAAGCTTTTGACGAGTTGAAAATCTCTCACAGTGTAAAAGGTTCAATAAATTTTGACCCACTAGGGCAATTTACTGTTAAAAAGGAGATGTGTGGCTCTATTGACACAATAATGAGCAACATTGGAAAATTATCTGGTAAAGCAAGTGGCTTATCAAACTTTAGAACTGTGTCTGTAAATGCTAAGCATTTTAATAATGCTGGAGCAACAGCTGTTCAGGAGTTAGCATTTGGACTAGCAATTGGTAATGAATATTTATTAAAACTAATTGATGGCGGACTTTCCACAGACGAAGCTCCTAAAAGAATTAGATTTAACTTTGGAGTAGGCGGTTCATATTTTATTGAAATTGCAAAATTTAGAGCTGCAAGATATTTATGGTCAAAAATTGTAGATACATATAATCCATCAAATGAATTGTCTGCATCTATGAGTATTCACGGAGAGACTACAGAGCTGAATAAAACAATTTATGACCCTTATGTAAATATGCTTCGCACACAGACAGAGGCGATGAGTGCTACTTTAGGTGGTGTAAACTCTCTAACTGTGATGCCATTTGATAGCATTTATGCAGATAGTTCAAACTTTAGCGAGCGTATTGCACGGAATCAGCAACTTTTACTAAAAGAAGAGTCATATTTTGATAAAATAGCAGACCCATCAGCTGGAAGCTATTATATTGAAAATATAACTGACAGCATTATAAACGAAGCTTGGAAGTTATTTTTAGAGATTGAAAACAAAGGCGGCTATTTAGCAGCTGCAAAAGCTGGATTTATTCAAGAGTTAGTAAAAAAATCAGCAGCAACAAAAGCTGAAAATATAGCTCAGCGTCGCTCTTCACTTTTAGGAACAAACCAATTTCCAAATGTTTCTGAATTTGTTGCTAAAGATATTGATGAGTCTAAAGCATTTGCAGATTCTAGTACAAATAGCGATTCTATTAAAATGTTTAGAGTTGCACAAGAGTTTGAAGCATTACGACTTGAAAC
>CAZHHH010000043.1:17164-19349 GCA_964532085.1 uncultured Marinilabiliaceae bacterium | reverse complement strand
AAACGAATTTTATATTATTTTTAGAGTTGCTAAATTTAAAAATGATAAATAATGAAACCCGGATTACTTAAACATTGGCACTCTATTTTCAGATTATTGATGATAATCTTTGTGATTATAGTTTCCACAATCTTATTTACAGCGATATTCTCGCTTCTCTCTATTCCATTTATTGGCTTTGCAGAAGTCGCATCAATGATGCAAGGAGATATTTCAATCTCAACGCTAAAACTGTTTCAGATTATCACATCTGTTTCAATGTTTGTAATACCACCATTTATTATAGCTTATCTCTTTTCTAGGCATCCAATAAAATGGCTTCGATTTGGCAAAATTGAAGCTAGATATGCAATTGTAGCAGCTTTAATATTCATTGCAATTCAGCCGCTTGTGAGTTTAATTGGATATTATAATATAAACCTAAAATTGCCGGAATCACTCGCACATATTGAAATGTGGATGGCTTCTGCCGAAGAGGCTGCAAAAATGGCTATGTTTTCTCTTCTTGATAGTAAATCTTTTGGTGGGATTTTGGTAAATATTTTTATGATAGCTATAATTCCTGCCGTTGGTGAAGAATTACTTTTTAGAGGAGCATTACAGCCTACATTTAAGAAGCTTTTTAGAAATCATCACGCTGCAGTATGGGTTACAGCAATTATTTTTAGTGCTGTTCATATGCAGTTTTTTACTTTTTTGCCTCGACTGATTTTAGGAGTAGCACTTGGATATACTTTAGTTATTGGTAAAAGAATTTGGTACCCAATTATTGGTCACTTTGTCAATAATTTTTTGTCTTTAATAGTTTTTTACGTAATGAGATATATTAATCCAGATGAAAATCCACTTGATAGTGCGGTAGAACGTCCTGATTTATGGTTAGTATTGGCAAGTTTATTACTTTTGGCAGGATTGATTGGTTATTTTACCAATAATTTAAAATGGCGTAGAGGATATTTTTCAAAATAATTAGGGATATGATGCAACGTATTGTAAAATTTTTAGCAGCCCCGTGGATAATGGGGTCATTGTTTGTATTAATGGCAGTAGCGATGGGTTCTGCCACATTTCTTGAAAACAGCTATGGAACAGATGCAGCCAAAGCATTGGTATATAATTCACGTTGGTTTGAGGTGATTTTTGCACTACTTGTTGTGAATATGATCGCATCTATTGTGCAGTTTAGAATGTTGAGAAAATCAAAATGGTCTGTACTCCTATTTCACGTGGCATTTATAATAATTGTGCTTGGTGCGGCAATAACAAGATACATCGGTGATGAGGGTTTAATGGCAATTAGAGAAGGAGAAAAAGAGAACACAATATTATCACTAGACCCAGCTGTAAAAGCAACTTGGAAAGCTAATGGAGAGAGTAAAACCACAACAAAAACCACCTTTTTATCAGTTGTAACACCATTTGAGTTTAATGAAAAAATCAAAGCAGGCGGTGAAAAAATTAAGATAAAAAGTAAAGCATTTATCCCCAATGCAAGAATTACTCCGCTAAATGTAGAGGGCGGTGAGCCAATGACGCTAATAACACTTTCAGGCAGAGCAAAAAGAGATGAACTAGTATTTAGAGCTGGAGAGATTCGCGAATTTGAATCAAAAACTATCGGTTTTGAGAGCCACAGTGATGTTGATATTTTAGTTAGACGAAAAAATGGAAGTTCAACACTTGAAATAGTTACCGACTTGCCATTTTCTGAAATGCAGATGGGTAATTCACGCATAGAACCAGTTGTACATACAGAACCTTTTGAACTAAATAGCGGACTTTTATATGAGTTTGAAAATTTACGATTTGTATTAAATGGTTATCTACCATCAGGTAAAATGTTGCCAATAACCACGTCTGAAGGTAAAGATAATGGAGTACCTCACGCTGTTATTTTTGAGATAGAGAGTAACGGTATTAAAGAGGAAGTTACTCTTTTAGGCAGAAGTGGTATAGTTGGTGAACCAACAAATGTAAAATTGCCAAATGGAGAATTGGAAATCAGTTTTGGCGCAAGAGAGATTACTACACCATTTTATATCGAGTTAAACAAATTTATCTTGACTAGATATCCTGGTTCTGAAAGTCCATCTTCATATTTAAGTGAAGTTACTTTAATTGACAATGAAAAAGGAGTTAAAGAAGAACACGAGATATTTATGAATAACATACTGAACTATAGAGG
>CAZHHH010000043.1:0-17064 GCA_964532085.1 uncultured Marinilabiliaceae bacterium | reverse complement strand
CTCTATAATAAGCTAAACATCTTTTTATGGTTATCGACACTGTTTTTTGGTTTAGGTGGATTGTTGATACTATATCAATTTATACTTCTTCTTTTTCCATCAATCAATGATAGATTTGTCAACAGAGTTGGCAATTGGATAATTTTAGCTGGTTTTGCTTATTATACTTTTGGACTAGGTTTGCGCTGGTATGTTGCGGGTCACGCACCGTGGAGCAACGGCTATGAATCGATGATATTTATTGGTTGGGCGATACTTTTTGCTTCACTATTTTGGATGAGGCGTAGTAGTTGGATGTTGCCTATCGCATCAGCATTTTCAGGCTTAGTGCTTATGGTTGCTCATCTAAGTTGGATGAATCCAGAGATTACCAATTTAGTACCGGTTTTACAAAGCTATTGGTTAACACTACACGTTTCGGTAATTACAGCAGGTTACGGCTTTTTAGCTTTGGGTGCACTTCTTGGTTTCTTGACATTAATCACAATGAGCCTCAGAAACAACAGAAATTTCAAGAGGTTGCAATTAACCATCGATGAGCTGACAGCAATTAACGAAATGTCGCTAACTGTTGGCCTATACCTAATGACCATCGGCTCTTTCCTTGGTGGAATATGGGCAAATGAGTCGTGGGGCAGATATTGGGGCTGGGATGCAAAAGAGACCTGGTCATTGATAACCATTATCGTTTATGCACTGGTTCTCCATCTTCGATTGATACCTGGCTGGAAAGGAAAACTGACCTACAATATTGCATCAGTGGTATCCATAGCATCGGTAATAATGACCTATTTAGGTGTAAATTATTATTTAAGCGGTCTGCACTCTTATGGTTCTGGCGATGTTATGCCATTTCCAAAGTTTGCATATTATGCAATAGCTGTTGTATTTGTACTGTTTATTCTAGCTTGGAGAAAAGAAGGGGAGATTATCAAGGTTTACAAATCTGACATAAACGGTAAGCTAAAGATTATTTTAAGCGATGGGAAAAAACTTCTCAACACACCGAACACTAATTACTCATACGGCACCTTAGTTGATGTATTAGAGTATGGATTAGATTTAATTCCTGTATCCAATGCTAAATCTATATTGCTTTTAGGTATGGGTGGCGGCTCAATAATTGGCTCTCTAAGAGAAAAATATAATTATAACGGTCATATCACAGCTGTTGAACTAGACCCGTTAGTCGTAGATATAGCGAAAAAAGAATTTGATGTGGATAGTGACGAAATGTTAGATATTATCTGCATTGATGCGTGGGATTATGCGGAAAAGTATGATGATACTTTTGATTTAATAATTATCGATATTTTTATTGATATTACAGTTCCTAAAAAATTCTATGACCCAAAATTCTGGCAGATGTTAGAAAAAAATGTGAACACTAACGGCTTTGTACTTTTCAATGCAGGGATTGATATGACAGAAGAAGAGGTTAGAGAATTTGTCTCCACATTGCCAGATAACTTTATTTATCAAAAGAATTTTAATGTTCTTGTTACTAATACGGTTGTTATTATGCAGAAAATATTTTAATCAATGGACAATCTACAATGAACAATGAACAGAATGAATGAGCAATCTACAATGCGATGCCCTGATCTTGTCGAAGGGAACAATGAGAAATAGGTGATGATAAGTGGGAAGATGAAAGTCGGATTTATACATTTTTTTACCGCAAAGACTAAGAGCGCAGAGAAATAAAAAGAAACTCTTTGCGTCCTCTGCGCCTCTGCGTTTATTTTCGAATTTGTGAATCATTGTACATTGATAATTGATCATTGTACATTAATAATTGATAATTAATTGAACACCAAATGTTTCTGGTCAATATTGAATATTTCTAACGTTTTTGGGGCTAAGTTTTCTATTTTATTATAGAGGAGAGAGTTTTCTTTCATTTCTTCAGAGAACCAGTCATCAGCAAAGCCGAACATATTTATCAACAATAAAATCGCACTAAGAATAAAGGCAGCTTTTAAAGTTCCAAAAATTGCACCTGCAATTCTATTCAGTCCACCAAGTGCAATTGCTCTTATGAATTTATCTAGGAGTTTTGCTATAATTTTTACGCCAATTATAGTGGCTATTACAACTAAAACAAAAGCTATTACAGTAATAAATTGCGTAGTTATATATTCAGATAACCAATCTGCCACAACACCAGAAAATGTAGTTGCTAATATTATCCCCAGAATAATTGCAACGGTTGAGGCAAGTTCAATAATAAATCCGTTCTTCAATCCTTTAAACAGAAAAAAGAGTAAAATAGCACCAGCTACAAAATCAAAAGTCTCCATAATAAATAAATTCTATTTCAAAAATAGCAAAAAAGGTTCAAACTTTTAAAATCTTATAGTAGTTAATAAAAATGATGCGCTATAATTGATAAAATATTCTATTTTTGTCTTTATTAATTATCTCTCGCCCATCTTGCAAACTTTGCAACGTCTTTCAAGTTGTCATATTTATCTTTCGTGTATATCTTACTTTAATTGAATCAACATTATTTTTTTAATATCATTCATTATTTAAATCAAGAATTGCTGTTAGATACCAAAATACAAAAGCCTCATTTTCAATACGTTTATCCCCCCCCCAACCCCTCTCGCCTACGACGAGACACAGTAAAGGGGGCTTTTAATCGCTATATTAAAACAAGCAAATCACTAAATCTTTGCACGTTAGACTTTCCCCATTTAGAGATTATGGGGGTGAAAATTATTCTGTGATTTTTAATTTAAAAACAACTATAATATTTTTTGCGTGTTGCATTGACGAAGTCAAGAAATGATGCGCTATAATCGATAAAATATTCTATTTTTGTCACTCAATTTTATAAATCTACAAAATATTAAAAATGGAAGAGGAAATTCAGTTAATATTAGATGATGCAACGGGTAAAATGGATAATGCAGTTGCATTTTTAGAAAAAGAGATGGATAAAGTGCGTGCTGGTCGCGCAAATCCAAAAATGCTTGAAACAGTTTTAGTTGATTATTATGGTAGTATGACGCCACTTTCACAAGTTGCCAATGTTAGCACGCCAGACCCTCGCACAATTGCTATTCAGCCGTGGGAAAAACAGCTAATTCCTGTTATTGAGAAAGCTATTATGGCTGCAAATTTAGGATTCAATCCTGATAATAATGGTGAGATTGTCCGTATAAATATACCTGCATTAACAGAAGAGCGACGTAAAGAGTTGGTCAGAATTGTTAAAAAACTAGCTGAAGATGCTCGTATTTCCATCAGAAATAGTCGAAGAGATGCCAATGAGGAGTTTAAAAAGCTAAAAAATGATGGACTTCCTGAAGATATGGAGAAAGATGCAACACAAAATATGCAGAAAATAACAGATGATTATTCTGCAAAAATTGATGCATTATTAGAGCAAAAAGAGAAAGATATACTTACTGTTTAGTAATGATTTTTATAGTTTATGAATAGAGACGCATTTGTGTCTCTATTTTTTTATAATAATTATTATCCCTAATTGTCAATTAGCCAACACGCTCCCTCTCCCTTTCAGAAAAGTCGGTAAATAGTTTATTGCATACAGTTAATAGCTATTTTTAAATAACATCTAGATAATTTGAATACGCTGACTTTATTTTTTTATTAGTCGTAGAGATTTTGTAAATACAAAATGCTTCTTAGCTTGCAAATAGCCCCCTTTAGGGCAAACGAAGTTCAGCGAAGCTATTTTGGGCGTCAAAAGATGGGGCAAACGAAGTTCAGCGAAGCCAATTTAAGAGCTAAAAGCCAAAAAAACAACACTCACTCAGCATTACCCCTTTTAACCTCTTCCATCAATAAATCAATTTTTGCCTCTAAACTTTCTACTTTTCGCTCTAGTTCGTCATTGTTATCACTTACCATAGCATCAACAAAAATTGAGTTAACTAATGATAGTCCGAAAATACCGCCCAGAAGAAGAATTATTACAAAAAAGAATTTAGTTATACCTGAAGCAAAAGATGGTAATTTTGCTGCAACCTCATCGGGCACTTCATACCAACCCTCAACTGTGAAAACCTTAAAAACAGAATATAACGAACGTATAGGATTCCCAAAATGATCTGGTGAAATATCTTTATAGATAAAAGTAGTAACAATAGAAACTATAAATATAAATACAAAAAAACCGAGCAAAACAATAATCGATGCATTAAGAGCTAGACGCACACCATTTATCAACTCATTAATTTGAGGGAAAAATCGCAAGAACCTGAAGAATTTAAAGATTCTCGTTACCCTTAATACCAATAGATAGTCCAAATCAAAAGTTGAAATATTTGTAAACCAATATATTAGTGACGGAATAGCTAAAACTATGAGAAGTGCATCAAAAATATTCCATTTTGATTTAAAAAACTCCTTAAATCCATATTCGCGAATCTTTATTATCAGCTCACCAATAAAAATAATTGTAATTATATTATCAACATTCGACAATATAAAATGTGACGTAACAGATATATCAAAACCCTGTGCAAATATTATAAGTGCATTAAAACATATTACACCTAGAATAAATTTATCATTTAATAAAAGTTTATAAATTCTATCCATTGTTATTAATCTTTTCTATTTTCGTTAAAGAATTAAAGATATCAAAAAAAAGATGAGTAATAAAACAGAGGTGATAATTTTTGATGAAATTGGGCCAGTTGAGTTTAAAAGAAACAGAACATCCAAAAGATTATCTATTTACATAAAGCCATTTAAAGGTGTAGTTGTAGTGATGCCTTTAAGATATTCATTAAAAGCAGCTTCTACATTTGTCGACTCAAAAAAAGATTGGATTTTAGAGTCACTATCTAAAATGAAAAAATATGAAAATCAACGCACTCTTTTTGATGAAAACAGTAATTTTCACACTCGCAGTTTTAGATTAAGAGTTGTAAAACATAATAAACCCAGTACAAGACTACAATTAAAAGATGGAATTCTTACTGCATCTTATCCTTTAAATGAAGATGTTTACAGTGATGATATTCAAGAAAATATAAGATTTGGAATAATAGAAGCTTTAAGAATAGAAGCCAAAAACTTTCTTCCTCAAAGAGTTGCATATTTTGCATCAAAATATGGATTCAAATATCGTAAGGTTTTTATAAAAAATCTAAAAAGTCGTTGGGGAAGCTGTTCTAGTGTTGATAATATAAATCTAAACTTGCATTTGATGCGACTCCCGTCACACTTGATAGATTATGTAATTCTGCACGAACTATGTCATACAATAGAAAAAAATCACGGACCTAATTTCTGGTCACTTTTAGATAAATATTGTGATGGCAGAGCAAAAGAACTTTCAAAAGAGATGAGAAATTACAGAACAACAATATTTTAATCATCCTTTAATTGAGAAGTTAATTTATCCAAAGCCCCTTGCCTTATTTTTATCTCTCTATCTATCTTTTCTAACTTATTTTTCAGATATACACTCATCAACTTTATCTCCTTTATGGTGTTATTCGTATGGTTAATGGTATTTTTCATTTTTTCATTCTTAGACCAATCGATATACAAATTATGAATAAATTTTTCTAAGAAACTTTCTAATCCATCTAAATAAATAAGAATATCTCTATTGTTGGTATAAGCCTTTAGCCTATTGGCAAAAGCACAAAATTGAGGATTAAGTTCAACAATATCTTTATAAACTTTAAAAAGCAGATGACTTTGTGGGGAGCCAGATTTTATCTGTTGAAAATTTTCATCAGACACAGTGCATAAGTTTTTATATGCCACCTCTAAAAGAAGATGCATACTTATTGATATCTCTCGAATTTCTTCAATATCAGTATAATCTACATTGAGATTTTCGACGGCTATGATGCTTAAAGGCAAATTGTTAAGCAATGGATTATTTTTATTTTTTACAATCTCCTCAATTTTATTAAGTTGCTTATTCTCCTCAGATATTAATCCCTTTGTTAATTTGCTTTTGTTCTTAAGAGTTTCAACACTTTCAGAGTAATAGGTAAGCGCAAAGTCAGAAGCTATTTTTTCTAAAATTAGCATAATAACTTCCTGTTGTTTTTTTTGAGTTGTGGCAGCTGATTTTGCTAACAAATCATCAAAAACAAAGACTAAATCTGTAACATTTTTAAAATTATAATATGCATCAACTCTTTTAAGAAGAGACGATATTCTCTTATTCCTTGCAACCTCATCCCTATATGTTTGGCTACAAATTTGAAATAAACGTCGATTATAATCTGCATCTCGAATCTCTTTTCTAAGACTCTTTATGGCTATTATAAAGTTTGAATGCACAGCTTAGTTTTTTTAAAATTAAATATAATAAAACAGGCAAGGCTTAAACTGACCTAGTTTAACATAATTATAATTATGAAATCAGCTCTGTGTTAAATATAAAACCATCATTATTTTAAATATAAATAATTTAACCAATAAACAGCAAAGAATATAAAGAATATGCAGACTTTATTAAAATCTTTTGTATTTAACATAAAATGCAAAAAACTTAATAGAGATGAAAATGTGCTGATAAATAGTAGGTATCAGTCCAAAATTTTTGACCATTATAGAAAAACGCTCTTTTAGTCCAGGAATAATATTTTGCTTTGTGAGTCCCCCATCTAAAAACTTAGAGAGCACAATTTGAGTATTAACATTTTTTTTCGATTTTTTTAATGCATATAATACCCAGTCAAAGTCAGCAGAAAATCTATAATTTAAATCATATTTACGAGTAATATCTCTTTTAATAATTATTGATTGATGACTAACAACCATCCCTTTTTTGAAGTCTTTCCAAGTTAACTCTTTCGGGGGTTGCAATCTCCTCTTCCCTATCTCCTCACCATTGTCATCTACAATAAGCGTATCTCCATAATATATGTCAGCATTTTCAGAGTTAGTAAAAACATTAGAGAGCACATCAGAGTTTGCAATTTCGTCACCAGAATTAATAAACCAGACATAATCACCAGTTGCCATCTCCAACGCTTTATTCATAGCATCATACAACCCATTGTCAGGTTCAGAAATAAACTTCGTTACAAACTCACTATTCTTCTTAATAATCTCAACAGTATTATCTTTGCTAAGTCCATCAACAATTATATACTCAATATTTTTATATGATTGATTTTTAATACTATCAATGGTTCTCTGGATAGTATCTTCCCCATTATAAACAACAGTTATTATAGAGATAGTTGGCATATTATCCGCTTATTTTAATAATGAATGATATAATTTTGCATACTGTTCAGCAATTTGCAACGGTTCAAATTTTTCAAGCACCCTCTCTCTTGCATTTTCTCTAAAATCGACAGATTCACTATGAGAAAACAGATAATCAATTCCACTAGACAATCCGTGTGCATCGCCAAGTGAGGCTAGGTATCCACCAGTTCCGTGCGGCACCATTTCAGGCACACCTCCGATTCTAAAAGCAACTACAGGCGTTCCACATGCCATAGACTCAACCACAGTGTTAGGCAAATTGTCCTCTAATGAGGGCAAGACGAACATATCTGCAGCATTATATAAATTGACTAATTTCTCTGTTTTTTTGACATAATTGAGTAATGTGGCTGGAAATGGTAGTTCCTCTTCCAGGTTATCATACATTTTTCCAAAAAGAACAAGCTCAATATCATCTTTATACTCCTTTTGCTCCAAATCTTTTAACGCGTGTATAAGCAACTTCATACCTTTGCGTGGATCTGCAACATTAGCAGCACCAAAGAGTATCAATTTTTTATGAAGAGGAAGTCCCAGTTTTCGTCGAGCATCAATTCGAGATATTGGTTTAAAAATCGACGTATCTATAGGGTTATGAATTGTTCTAACAGTATGATTCTTAACCAGTGAAGCACTTTCAGCTGATTGTTGAAGCCAATTACTACATGTCACGAAAGAGATATTAGCATTGTCATACACCACCCTCTTTTTTAGATGCTGAGCATTTGACAGATCTGTATCACGCGGCTCCAAGAGCATTGGACACTGCCCACATGAATTTTGATAATTTGTACAGCCTCCTGAATAGTGGCAGCCACCAGTGAAAGCCCACATATCATGCAAAGTCCACACAACCGGTTTACCAAGAGACAAAATTTGCTCAAGCCCTTTTATAGATAAAAAACCTTGATTAAACCAATGAAGATGAATAATATCTGCCTCTTTTACTAATTTGTTTTCTGATAGATTAAAACCACGTTTTGCTAGTGAAAATGCAAATCGTCCTTTTTTGTTTTTTTCATAAGGAATAAAAGATAGAATATCATAAAGAAAGTTGAAGCCTAATTTAAAGTTGTCAAATCTTGAAGTGACTACAGGATAAACCCAACTATTATCTCCACCTTTTTTTGCGACAAGAAGAGAAGCATCAATATCAATGTTTCTTAATGAATCAACAATTCGAGAAGCAGCAATAGATGCACCACCCACAACGTCACTTTTATTAATATGCAATACTTTCATAACAATATTTTTATAGAGAGACTATAACAAATGTAACAAATATATTATGACAATAGAAAATCTAATAATGTTATTATGAAGAATAGATATTATGTATAATTCGATGTTTTAATTAACGATATTCTTAAAATTATCAATTATATTGTAATATTATAGTTTGAAAAAATTAATTTGTATTTCAATATTATTGAACTTTATAGTGAAGTAACAAGAATTATTCATCTCTAATTTATATGATTAGCAAATTAGTAAAGCTTTTTAAGGAGTCATTTATATATAGTACAGGAAGTCTCTTAGTAAAATTTGGAGGGTTCTTGATTATGCCATTATATATAGACTATACTACTCCTGATGAGTTTGGTTTAATTATGCTTTTTGAGATAATTCACCAATTTACACAATCAATTTCTGGGTGGGGAATTAAAGGTGGATTTCAACGATGGTATTACGATATGCCCAATAAGGAGAGTAAAAAGTCGCTATTTTTTAGCACATTTTTCAGCACATTTTTCACCTCTCTTCTTGCTATTGCAGTAACATACACAGCATTATTATTTTACAGTTATGATATACTACAGTATTATGTCTCTACAAAAGTAATAACACTATTTATAATGGCCTCACTTTTAAAAATGCTTAGCGATGTGCCATTTATACTTATACGACTACAACAAAAGCCAGTAAAACAGACAGCTTATCAAACATTAAATATTTTACTCACACTAATAGCTACTTTTATAGCTCTGCAATATTTAAAGCTCGGACTTGAGGGTATTTATTGGGGACAGCTTATAGCTAATGGGATAACAATGGTTACTCTTTTGCCACTAATTGTTACAAATAGTAAATGGAGATATAATGGAAAAAGAGTTGTGGAGATGATGAAGTTTGGTGCTCCACTGGTTTTATCAAATGTTATGATTATAATTTTTTCTTTAAGTGACCGATATATAATTGCTCATTTTAAATCACTTGAGGATGTTGGAAGTTTCTCTTTGGCATTTAAAATTTCCAGCGTAATACAATTTGTTGTATTAATGCCTTTTTTCACATCCTATTCATACGATTATTATCGATATATGAACGAACCAACAAAAGACAGATATTATATAAAATCATTTACATATTTTATATACTTGATGACATTTGCTGGATTAGGAGTTACACTTTTTGCAAAAGAAGCGCTGTTTTTACTATCAGCTGGTTCGGACTACTATTATGATGCAATGTTACTGATACCAATAATGATTGTGGGCGTTATAATATCGGGTATGAGGATGGTTTTCTCGCTACCACTACAAAAAACCAAAAGGACAAAGATAATTTCCACAATATTGGTGATAAGTGGACTACTAAACTTTATTTTAAACATTTTAGTAATTCCTAAATGGGGAAAGATTGGTGCTGCATTTACTACTACTATTAGTCAACTTTTTGCTTCAATATGGTTTTATCAAATCATTAAAAAACAAGAAGATGATACATATGAGTTAAATAAAATATTTAAGATTATGTTAATTGGTAGTTTTTTAATGTATCTCTATATATTTATACCAAAAGCATCAATACTAATAGATATTATTCTTAAAATTACATTTATACCATTGATGATATTCCTTATGTATATTTTTAAATGCTTTGAAGCTATAGAAATCAGAAAAGTAAAAAAGAATATTATTAAATGGAAAAATCCATCAAATTGGACAGAAAATATCAACCAACTTAAAAACCTAAATAGAGATGATAGAGAATAAACTCACAAAAAACCAGATAAAATATGTTCTATTTCATCTAAGGCAACACGCATTATTTGATGACAAAATCATCTCTTACAATAAATTGAACAATCCTACCGTAATATTTACTTTAACTAAATCAGAGATACAAAAAAACTTAACAGTAGATTTTATGGAGAGAGAAATTCCTATAATTTTCTCTGACTCTAATAGTAAAGAGATATTCTCTTTTGACGAGAGTAAAAATCTTATTTTCCATCACGACCTTTTAAAATCGGCATTTTATATACTCTCTGGAGCACAGGAATACAATTCTAAAAAGAAAGATGCACATGGCAGATACTGTTATGAAAACTCTCTGCACAAAGAGCTAAATTTTATCTCATATCCCATAGTAAATTACTATTTTGAGATGATTTTAGACGGTATAGAGGAGTTTTGCAGAATTCATAATCTTGAATTTAAACGTAAAAGATTGTTTGACAATTTTGGATTCTTCTTGAGTCATGATGTTGATAGAGTGAATTTTTATGGGCCGAAAGAAACATTGTCTAAAGTGCTGCAAATATTAAATTTAAGACCTACAGCTTATAGTTTTAGATTAAACATTAAACACACATTAAAAAGTTTACATCATCTTCTTTTCCCAAATAAAGAGCCAGACCCATGGTGGAACTTTGAATATTTAATAAATATGGAAAAAGAGTTGGGAATTCGTTCTACATTTTACTTTTTGCACAGTAGAAATAAAAAGCTTGACTCAAAGTATAGGTTTGATGATGATAAAGTAACATCACTAATAAAAAAGTTAGATGAGGAAGGCTTTGAAGTTGGACTACATGGAAGTTACGACTCATACATAAATGCCGATTTTTTAAAGGATGAGTATAATAGAGTACATTCTGTGCTAGGTAAAAAACCAATTGGTATTCGTCAGCATTTTTTAAGATACAAAATACCTGACACTGCAATCATTCAAGAGAATGTGGGTCTAAAATATGATAATACACTAACTTTTGCAGAGCATGAAGGGTATAGAAGTGGTTATTGCTATCCGTTTCACCCTTATGATTTTGAGAATGACAAAATGCTTTCTATATGGATGATTCCACTAACAATAATGGAAGTAACAATTTTACAATATCGCAAGATCTCTTTTGATAATTTTCGCAAAATTGTTGATAAGCAGATATCTGAAGCTAAAAAATTTGGTGGATTAATCTCCTTACTATGGCACAATTGCAGACTTATGGATGATGAAATTAATGGAGTATCAACATTTTATCCCTCATTACTTAAATATATAGTTAAAATGAGTCCAGAAATATTAACAGGTAAAGATTTTATAACAAGAATAGAGGAATAGATAAAAAAGTAATTATTTTTATAAAAAACAATTAATAAGCACAAATACCCTTTGGATACGAAGTTCTGTAAAGTTCTAATGACATCTTATACAATATGCCACGCATACGCCGTTCGGATTATTGAGAACACAACATACCACAAAGACCTTGTCCTACGGGTTATATTATAGGCAATCAAATGAATAGCAAAATTTTAATGATTTATATAATGTGGCTAATATTAACTAAAAAAGATAACACCTAATTTTAATATTCAACACAAACTTATTTTTTATGCAATCCGCACTCTTTTGTTTCTGGATTTTCCCACCACCAGCGACCTGCTCTAATATCCTCACCGGGTTCAATGGCTCGTGTGCATGGCAGACAACCAATAGATGGAAACCCCTTATCATGCAGTGGATTATATGGCACATTATGCTTTTTTACATATTCCCACACATCTTCTTCAGACCAATTGGCTAGAGGATTTATTTTAATTAATCCATTTACCTCATCCCACTGAACCACATCAAGTTCAGCACGGGTAATAGACTGGGAGGCTCTAAGACCTACTATCCACGCATCAAGTTTTTGTAATGCTCTTTTCAATGGTTCAATCTTTCTTATGTGGCAACACAATTTTCTATTCTCTACACTATCATAAAAGAGATTTATACCTTTACTATTTACCATCTCTTCTACCCTTTCAGAATTGGGGAACATCACCTCAATATTTATCTTATATCGCTTAGATGTTCTATCTATAAGGTCGTAAGTTTCAGGGAACAATCGACCCGTATCTAAAGTAAAGATTTTAGCATTAGGGTTGCTTTTTATGATAATATCTGTAAGAACCTGATCTTCTGCACTCATAGACGATGAGAGAGCGATTTTATCACCAAAATGTTCTAAAACCTTATCAATTATTTCTTGAGCTGATTTATCTTTAAGTTGATTATTTAACTCTTTTACTAGTTCTAAATTCATAATTTTATTATTTACAATCTCCAAAACATACTCCCATATGTCTCGCCTCTACCACCAATGGGTTATTTGGCTCAACAAGCTTCACTTTACCACCAACCTCATCAAGCGGCACAGAGGTTATTTTCCCACCTTTCATCGCCACCATAGTTCCAAACTTTCTTTCGTGAATCAATTCAGCTGCATAAGACCCAAGCTGAGTAGCTAATATTCTGTCTGTTGCCGTCGGTGTTCCACCTCTTTGAGTATAACCAAGAATTGTTTCTCTAGCTTCTAAATCTGTTCTTTTTCTAATCTGCTTAGCGATATAAGCACCTGCAGACTTTTTAGATTTTTTCTCAACTCCCTCGGCAACAACCACAATAGAATAAGGCTTTTTCTTTGCGCTTCTATCTTTCAAGCATTCAATAACATTATCCAAATCGTAAGGAATTTCTGGTAACAAAATCACATCACCACCACCAGCAACACCAGAATGGAGTGCAATCCACCCTGCTCTATGGCCCATAACTTCGATAACCATAACTCTCTTGTGAGAATTAGCAGTAGTGTGCAGTCTGTCGATAGCTTCTGTTGCAATATGGACAGCTGTATCAAAACCAAAAGTAATATCAGTTCCCCAAATGTCATTATCAATGGTTTTTGGCATTCCGATAACATTCAAACCCTCTTTTGCAAGTAGGTTTGTAGTAGTCTGCGTGCCATTACCACCAATACAGACGAGAGCTTCTAAGCCCATTTCGTGATAGTGCTTTTTAATAAGCTCAGGCTTTAAACGAGGGTCCTCACCTGCTGCAGATTTAAAGGGCTTTACTCTAGATGTTCCAAGAATAGTGCCTCCTAAAGTCAAAATCCCAGAGAGCTGATGCTCTTCTAACTCTATAAACTCGTTATTAATCAAACCAGCAAAGCCGTTTACAACACCTACAACATCCATCCCATACTGGACAATAGCGGTCTTCCCGACACCTCTAATAGCAGCGTTTATTCCTGGACAATCGCCACCTGCAGATAAAATTCCAACACGCATATTTCTACTTGCCATACTATAAATGATTTTGATTTGTAAATTGCAATTTACAAATCAAAAAGCAAAAAAGGAATTTTATTTAATTATAAATAAAGGAATGTACTAGAAAAAATATAATTAATATATGAAGCTGTTAATCCCAAATTCTCCACTAGATAAATTGTAGATAAATTAATTACTGTACTATACTTTAATACTTTTTAATTTTATATTCTACCCCAAACCCCTAAAGGGGCTTATTGCATATAGTTAATTTCTATTTTAAAATAAAATCTCGAGAATTTGGTTTATCTCTGTTCAAAAGGTATTGTGTATCCTATATTCCACTCCACATAGTTGGCTACACTGAAATTTCTTGCTTTAATATTTATACCTGCAAAAAAATCTTTATAGACATAATATCTAAGTCCTAAACGCTGGTATAGCTGATTGGTAAAATATATTTTCCCATCATTAAAAAATTCATACCCTATTCCAGCTTGTACTCCAAGTCGATATGCCCTAAATTGCCCAATAACTGAAGCGCCAGAGAAAAATTGTTTAGTAATAGATGGGTGTGTAATATCATTACCATCAATTAGTAAGTTGCGACTTTCATCAAGTCCAAAATCTAATCCAAAACCATATTTAAAAATATTATTTGTGGGAATCAGATAATCAACTGACACATTAAACAGCGAAGCCATATGCTCATTAGGTGTTGTAGTTCCTCTTACAGATCTCTTTCCAGAAGAAAATAAAAAACTAAGCTCATTGGAGATTGTCCTTTTTTGATCTTTCACCTCATCGAATGGATAAGGAGTCTTCGGCACAATATCGTACCTAATTCCCAGTGAAGGAGCAATAAGGTTAATACCCTTGTTGGGCAATCTTATAGCACCATTGGAAAAATGAGTCAAGCGCAGACCTGCATCTAATGTAAATCTTTTACTCATATACCACACATATTTAATTTGTGCATCGATATATGCATTTTTATATGAACCAATCGCCACATTAAATGGATTGTTTATATCATCATAAGGTTTCCAGTTATAACTAAGTCCGAAGCTAAACTCATAATCAAGTGATGAGTTTTTATATCGGGCAAAAGGCGATCCAAAAAAGAAATAAACCGCTGATGGATAACCTATTTCATCTTCATTAGAAAAAACGATATTATAAAGTCCCAACCCAAAATAAGGTAGTTGCAAATCGTGATGCCACAACTCATTACCTTGCGTTTGCCACCCAAAACGAAGATCTGTTGAAGAGAAGTTATCAATAGTTTTTCCCTCCTTATTCTCTCCTCTTACAAAATCATTCGACTTTATAACTCCACCCTGTGTTAGATGAATCTCTGTGAAAAATCCAGCATTTCTGTTTCTTTGACCAAAAGAGAAAATAGATATTAACAAAAACAAAAGAGTAAGAGTTATATGTTTATTCATATATATGAGAAAATTAATTATAAAAAATTTTAAATGTTGGCGAAAGTAAAAACAGCAAATTTTATACCAATAAAGTTATTTATTAGAATGTGACAAAAATTCAAAATTTAGACAATAAATAGTTAGCTCACGCCATAAAATGACATAATAAAACATTATCTTTAAAATAAAAATTGATGTTATGTCGCAAAAAACAATAGCAGTACGGTATAGTCTAATTATAGGAAAATTACGTCAGCAAAAGAATGCTACTTTTCGTGAAATAAATGACTATTTACAACAGCAATCTGAACTAAAAGGTGAAGATTTGACAATATCAAAACGCACCTTTGTTCGTGATATGGCTAATATTGGTGAGATATATGGCATTTATATAAAATATGACTACTCAGCTCGCAGCTATTTTATCGAAGAGGACCTTTCTGAAGAGAAAGACAAACGCCGACTTGAAGCATTAGACATTTTTAATGCTCTAAAAATAAAAGAGAGGCACGAAAATAGAATTCTGTTAGATAGCCGAAAAAACAGTGGAACAGAGTATATTTATGGATTGCTAAGTGCAATAAATAACAACCTACAAGTAACATTCTTCTACCAAAAGTTTCATGAAGAAGAAGGTACTATGCGCGAAGTTAACCCATTGGCAATAAAAGAGTTCCGTTTGCGATGGTTTTTGCTGGCTCGCGACCGAAAAGATAATAAAATTAAAACTTTTGGTCTAGATAGAATTTCACACCTAGATATTCAGAATAATCTGAAATTTAAAAGCGAAGAATTTGACGGTGCAGAATATCTGAAATACGCATTTGGAATTACAGTTGTTAATGATGAAGAGCCGGAAGAGGTGATTTTGTCATTCACACCAATTCAAGGTAAATATATCAAAACACTTCCTCTGCACAGCTCTCAAAAGGTGATTATTGATGATGAGACAGAGTTCCGCATCTCACTAAAAATATGTTTAACACACGATTTTAAAATGGAGCTTTTGTCAATGGGTGAAAATGTAAAGGTTATATCACCTCAACGTTTAATTGATGATATTAAATCGACGTATGAGAGGGCGCTGGGGAATTATTTGTGAAAATTTACACTCTTTATGTTACCATTATTTTAAAAAACAATGTGTTTTTTGAATCACTTGCGTATATTAGAGTTTCAATACGTATCATTTAAAAAAAACTGATATTAGGTTTATTACTTGAACTATGTTATACAAATAGTTAACTTTATGCTATGGAAACAAATAACAAGATAAAAACATTTAGCCAACATCTTTACGAAAGATATGGCAACATTGGTAGCGACAAACGAACAGAGTTTGAAATTAGAGCTAAAGCATTTGCTATTGGTGAAATTATCAGAGAAGAACGCAAACAAGCAAATCTAACTCAACAAGAACTTTCAGAAAAAATTGGTGCAAAAAAAAACTATATATCGCGTATAGAAAACGGGCATACAGATATACAGCTTTCAACCCTTTATAGACTAATCGAATTAGGATTAGGACGAAAACTGAATTTGACAATTGGGTAATAAGATTTTTTTTAATTCTATTTAATCACGCCTTCTTTTGGCACGATGTTATCATATATTTGTAATCTAGAACTAACAAACAAAATGAAATATGATAAAAATCCTATACTTACACGGTTTAGACGGCACGCTTAGCGATGACAAAAGAGAGGTGTTAGAGCGACATTTTAACATAGTTGCGCCACAGCTAGATTATAGAAACACGCTCGATATGTACGAAAAGCTGAATAAAATAGTAGAAGAGGAAAATATTCAAGCTATTATTGGAAACAGTATGGGCGGTTGTTTTGCCTACTACCTATCATCGGCGCATAATCTGCCGACACTATCTTTTAATCCTGCATTGGGGAGTCGCCCACTAAATTTTGATTTTTCACACGTAGAACATTCAAACAATCACAAAACATTTGTAATCGGTGCAAAAGATACCGTTGTACCTGCCAATCAAAATGTGGAATGGATAATGGACAATGTACATTCTGATTTTCAATTAAACTGGCATTATGATTTGGAGCATCGGATTGATATTG
>CAZHHH010000042.1:0-19966 GCA_964532085.1 uncultured Marinilabiliaceae bacterium | reverse complement strand
TCCGATCCAAATATTTTGTGAGTGTACATCTTCTGATAAACTATAAATAATATTACTTGGCAAATCACTTTCACTAGACCCCGCCCCATAAACTTGCCAAGATACATTTTCAACATCATAAGCATTATTTAACAATAGTAACCCATCTCCCCAAGTACCAATCCAAATTCTCTTCTTACTATCCTCAAAAATTTCATGTGCAATATTGCCTTCAAGCAATTTCGGATATGAATAAAAGACATTTAAATCTGGATTATATCTAAAAAGACCATTGCCCCAGGTGCCTATCCAAATTTGTCCATAAGAATCTTCAATTAAAGATTTAATTGGTGTTTGTGGTAAAATATTTTTCGTTAATTCTAAATCATATTGAATTAAAGAGTCATTTTCATAAATATATTGAAAAAGTCCTTCTTCTGTACCCAAAAATGTTTTATTATCCTTAGAATGTAAAATCACATTGATGGTATTATTATCTAAAAAGCTATTTTCAACTTTTTCTATAACACCAGTCTTTCTGTGCAGTATATTTAATCCTTTATATGTACCAATCCACAATCTAAAAAAGTCATCTTCACTTACACAATAGATATTATTGCTGGTCAATAATTCTGGATTTAAAAAATTTGATTTATAAAAGGTTGTTTTTAATCCATCATATTGATATAATCCATCACGTGTAGAAATCCAGATATATCCATCTGGACCTTGATATATTTTTTGAACTGAATTACTAGGTAATCCTTCAAAATTAGTAAGTCGCTTAAATTTATAATTAGAAGTTGCATCGAAAGCAAATAACATAAAAAGAAATACTAAAGATAAAAGCCCTTTTAGATTTTTGTTTAACATAGCAATAGGTTCAAAATATATTTCAATCAAATATAGTATAAAACATAGTAATATTATTTAAAAATGGGATACTTTTATTTAGTCTGCACTTTTTAAAAGACAATTGATTTCTTTGAAATAAAAAAATAGAGACACACGACCGTGTATCTCTACTATAATATTTTGAACATTATTCATTTATAAAACTATGATTTTGTCTTCAAAACTTAACTTACTGTTTTTGTCATATATTTTTAATATATATACTCCAGAATTTAAAAACGTAGTAAACTCTTCATTTTTTGTTGTTATTTTCTCTATACATCTACCATGTATATCATATATATGTAGTAAATGCCCAACATTCAAGTTTGAAACTGTTAACTGACTATCAACAACCTGCACTAATACATTTTGGTTTTCAATAGCTTTTATATCCGTTGTTACATTTGCATGTCCAAATAGATTGGTATTATTAAATTTCACCTGATATGGCCACTGTTCATCATTTACATCATTATCATCCCAAGGGTGTCTCCAATGGGTTGAAGGAGCACCAGAAACAACTAACCACAAATTTTTCACATCACTTGGACAATCAAAACTCAATGTTCCTTCTGGTCGTGCATAAAGTGCTCTATTCATCTCACTATATACTCTTGTTCCATCATGTTTAAGAGCAACAAATCCATAACGCCATCCAGCTTGAGTTGCTTGAATATTTCTATAACCTGACATCCTTCTAATACCCTGAAAATTAACAGTTACAGTTGTAGCACCTTGTGGCACATTTAGTTTTATAACATTATAACCATAATTTTCTGGACAGACTGAGGCGTCTATTATCCAAAAATCATCGTCAACTTTATTCATTTTTGGCTGTGGTCTTTGACTAATACGTGATGTTCCATTTGCAATCAAATGAGGAATATCCCACGTAGCAAACCTTGCTGCATGTTCGTACATCTCATCATTAAACTCAGATTGTGTAAGATTTGCTAACCTTTTATAAGTTTCTACTGGATCTTCTGGAAACACAGACTCATTCCACATTCTACCAATAATATCTCTACCTTGTTTATATACCCAATAATCTTGAATAAAATAGTTATCATATCTTGGTCCTTCATGTAAAATATGCTTGTGAGCTGTATTTAAATAATTATTAAATCGTCCATCTGTAAACTGCAACTCTGGATATACCTGAAATCCTTGCCATTGGGCACACATTTCCCACCAAGCATTTCCTCCTTCACCATTCGGTCCAAAACCATACATCCAACCATTATTATTGTTATTATCACAATGAGTTTGATACTGAAAACAGTGTCCAACCTCATGTGCTAAAGTATGTCCTGCTACTTGTCCAGACCATGCTGTTAATGTTAATAATCCTATCATATCATCAACTCCAGACCCAGTAGCCTCCCAATCACGTGTATATCTTAGACGAATAATCATTTTATAATCATCAGTTTTAGATCTTCCACGCTCAATAAATTTTAATTCATCGGCATATAAATCGAAACTCATCTCTGCAACACGCAATAGTTCATCAACATTTACCCTATATTCTCCATCTGAAACTGTAGACGGGTCTTCACCATATCCAGGCTCCCAAAAAACAATCCAGTTACGAGACTCTTTACTACGTTCAATACTCCAGTTATTGTTTGGATTATATACATTACCCATCATCCAAATAGGCACGTATATCTTTTTATATACTAAGTCAGAAATTTCATCAATATATTTATTTAATTGAACAGTAGTAGCTTCAGAATCGTCCAACAGAGGAACAGCTATTGCTAGTTTTCCTTCTAAAGTCTGAAGTTTAGTTTCATTAAATGTCCATTTTACTTGGTCAGCTTCTACTAACACCTTTTCTAAAGTATTATATAGCTCTACAGACTCAAAAACTGAATTATAAGCAGTATTAATTTCAATACTTTGAGTATGCAACTCTTCATAACCAGCTTGTTCATTTTCTAACAACTCTTCTACTTGAGAAATCAGAGCCAATAAATTGTCTTTTACACTTTTTTGCATTCTATTATCTAATGCCGTAGCTGCCAACTCAAGATACTTTGACAAATTATCTCTTAAATCATTTTCTGTAATTTGCCCATGATATTCTAATCTAAAATTATCAAATAGAGCCCAATATCCTGATTCAGTATGACTACTAGCTGCCCCAATAGTCAATAAGTCGCTTTCATTCAACAGAATATTATCAATTATAACTTCATAATTATCTCCAATTTTAAAAGCATTTTCTGCAGAAGCCATATTATTTACATATCCATTATATGAACCTGCACCATTATATTTATGTTTATACAAAGAACTAAAAGCCTCATTTCTATCAATATAACTTGTACTATTTGCATAAAAGAATGCAGAAATTACCTCTTCGCCAGAATTATATGCTAAACCATTGTCATTAAATGTTGGACGCTCAAATCCTTGCACTTTTAATTGATACTTTCCTTCAGGTAAACCTTCTATAAGTTGGTACATATTGAACTCTTGCTGATAAAATTCAGCAACATTATAGTTTATTGTACCCAAACCTTTCCAACCATCTGCCTTATTATTACTAAAATCATTATTCAAAATTTTCTCTGTAAAATCAATAGGATTATCAGGAGAAGCATTCAGTAACTTAAACTCATTGATAGCATATTTTAAAGATGAAATTGCTGTAATGATTTCTTCACTTGACTCACTAGCTAAAAAATCTTTAGCAGAATTCATTGCAATAAGTAAATCATTTGCACCCAAAAGTTCACTTTCATACAATGACTCGGCTTCACCAATTACTAGCTGTAAGGACTCAATATCAACAACATCTTTTACTTCATGTAATGAAAAACTATCAAAACCTAAACGACCACCAAGCCAACGAAAACGAGAAACTATATAGTCAAAATCACTGTTTTCAAATATTATTTCGTTTTTAGTCCATGCTCCATTACCATTTACTTTAGCTTTATTTATTAAAATAAGTGGTTCATTTGATGAAGTTTTATCATTAGTCAACGAGACTTTAGACCACTCCTCTTCACCAGCATTACTATTATTATCTTCATATTTAATATAAAAAGAGAAGTAATACTTTTTTCCTTTCTCAATTTCCCATCCAGTACCTATCGAGCCAGTAGAAGTACCACTTTCATTGGTTATACCTACTAAGTATTTTGAATTATCAACACCACCATTCTCTACAATTTTAAACTTTTCAGAGTTTAAAATATTAGCATTAGATGTTGCATCTGTCCAAAAAGTAAAACCATCTTCAAAATTTGAATTCTCAATTAAGTTTGCTCCTACCACTTCATATTTGAGTTCATCATAAATTATAATATCACCTTGTTGAAGTTGAGAAAAAACAGGAATACATATCAAATAAAATAAAAAGAAGAATGATAGAATATTTGATTTCATATTTAGTTTATATTTAATAAATGAATAAGTTTAATTTACACAAAATTAATTTTTTTATACGAAGAGGTAGTTGAATATTATTTCAAACAGATAGAAAAAACAGTCATAAGATAGTTATAATCGAGAATAGTAAACAAAAAAAGGGATTTATCACGTTCGATAAATCCCTTTTCTAACCTTAACCCTAACCCAAAATTATGAAAACTCTTAACTTTTTTCTTTTTTTTTAATCTTTTAAAGAGAGGAGCCTAACTCCTCTCTTAAAACTTTAACCTTAATCTTAACTTATGAAAAAACTTTGTTTATTCGTCCTAACTTTTTGTACGTTCATCAAAGTTTAATGCAAGTTTATCAAAAAAAACAACTCAAGTCAAGGA
The DNA here is from genome assembly GCA_964532085.1 of uncultured Marinilabiliaceae bacterium. Classification (GTDB taxonomy): domain Bacteria; phylum Bacteroidota; class Bacteroidia; order Bacteroidales; family Marinilabiliaceae; genus CAZHHH01. Next base: position 15,311 of record CAZHHH010000042.1, on the reverse strand, counting down.
TTTTAATATTTTTTAACAAATTATATTTGCTTATCGAAATAAAATGGCTTCTAATTAACATAATCGGATAAAATTAATAAAAAAGGGAGATATAAATAATACCTCCCACTATTAAATGTTATACAATAAACTTACTGTGTATCGCCTGATTCATAAAGCGTTTTAAAATTTGTAAGCATATCCTCACGAAGTTTAGAATAGTGTTTGCGTATAGCTTTTTTATCATTTTTATCTAAACTAGGTTTTAATCTTTCATACAAGTCAGTTCGATAATCAAGAGCATCTGTCACCGATTTCTCCAATTCTTCATCTGATTTATCAAATAATAATTGATTTGTATAGGCTTGCATTATTAACTCAGATGTGAGATAATTAATGTCTTTCTTTAATAATCTTATTGATGCCATAATTATAAGTTTAATAAGTAAATTATTTATTATATAAAAATAGAAAAAAAATAGACATTTTGATATTAAAATTGACCTAATTCTTTCTCTATAAATTTTAATGCTCTTATTCTCAAATCATAAGGCAGATTATTAATTCGCACATAGTGACTACCATCGTCATCTCTAATTACTATGCTATTTTTAAGTCCCTCTACATTAGGCATTGTCGCACTCCACGGGTCAATACCACCAACTATATGAATTGTAGGAGGGTCCTCTTTTTGAAATTTCTCTAGATAAAATAATACATCACTATTATCAAATTCTAAATCATATCCTAAATTTGCAACAAAAAAATCACTACTAATGGTAGTAGTTTCAAAAGCATTTAAATAATTTAAAACTTTTGTTGTATTATATGAGTAATACCCCAATTCAGTATAGGCTTGATAAAAAAATGGTAGTTTAGATTCCATAAATTGGGATGAGAAGTATTGAAATATCCCTGGATTTATCAACATTTTCAAAATTTCAGAATCACTCATTAATGAATAATCTCTTACTTCAATATTTTCGCCCCATTGCCAGAAACTAAATTCATACTCTAAAACAGCTAATTCAAATACTTTATCTAACTCCATATTAAATTCAAGCCCTATTCGCTGCATTTCTTTGGTTAACAACGGAAGCATTTTATCTCTGCGGCTAATAATTTCTTTTTGAAAACGGAGAATATCGTCACGCGCTTCATTTGTACCAACTTCTTCTAAAAATAAATTTATTCGTTTATCTTCTCGTTCCAAATTATATGGAGCGACATACGTAATTGTTAAATCAACAGAATTAGGGAATAGTGCGCGATGTATAAAGGCCATTTGCCCCCCTTTACTTATTCCAGTTGAAATGAATTTACCATTAAAAAGCTTTCTAAAAAACTGAATTATTGTCTCATGATCTCTTGCACCTTGCATTGTAGTAAGATAATCCATCCCCATATCATCTGGAAGTTTTGAATCTCCAAAATATCTATATTCAATAACTATTTGATTAGCTGGAAAAATATCTAAAAGTTCTGTACGATAATTATAACCCACATCATAACCTTCAGTGACTACAACAGTGGACTTGTCTGAAGATAAATATGTAAGAAAAACTTTTTGATAAAAATATCCTGCGGTACTATCTTCATGATTAATAAGTTGTTTAAAACTTATAAGAAACTCAGACTCACCTCTACTATTAGTTTGAAGAAGCTCAATTTTATGCTCGCTATAATCATTCTCGAATTTTTGAAGAATATAATCAGCAGAATAACTAAAGTGGGATATAAAAAGTAAAATTAATAATAAGAAATAATTAGTTTTCATTGTGATATAATATTTTTCAATGTTAAAGTTAATTATTTCCTCAAACTAAGCAAAAGAGCCACTACAATTGTAATGGCTCTTTTAGATGTGCCCAGAACAAGACTCGAACTTGCATGCTGTAAACCAGCACTAGCACCTCAAGCTAGCGTGTCTACCGATTCCACCATCTGGGCAATAAATTATCTCTTTTATGATTTTGAGTTTGCAAATATATAAAAATAAATAGTTGAAATAGAATTTTTTTGCAATGTGAATTGTTATAAAATATAAAAAATTGCTTTTAAAGTAACATTTTGTGTAAAAAACAGTATTTTTATTAATATTAGATATATTTATTTATTATTTTTAAGTTTCTAAATAATAAAATCTTTATATTAATTGATATTATAATATAATTCAAAAGGAAGAATGATAAATTTTTTAAGTGTACTTTTTGGAAATAGATTTCCATCAACACAAAAATACGAGAACTATCTTGATCAGACAAAAGCTGATTATGAGCGATTTTTAGAGTTTGAAAAGTCTCCACTTTTAGCACGATATAATGATCTAGAAGAAGAAATAAACTCAGGAGAATTTGAAAAAAGAGTGAAAGAGCTTAAAACTTTAAGATATAAGAATTCAAAAGAGTGGAGGGAATTAAAACAATACAACACTTTAAAAAAATCATCAGATATAAAGAGATATCTAAAATTAAAGCATGATGGTGTGTTTAATAGAATTGAAGAAATTGAGACTTCAGATTTATTTAAAACATATAGTTCGCTTAAAGAGTTTATAAATTCACCTGAATATTACTCAGAAAAATCAAAGAAAGGTTTTAAAAAATCTGATGCATATCAAAAGCAAGTTGAATTTAAAAATCTCAGAAAAAATAGTGAGATAAAATTCTATACAAAGACAGTTAAATCAAACAATTACAAAATTGCTCAAGACCTAGAAGGCAAAGATAGATTAAAAGCATTTTATGAATTAGAAGCTTATGTAATGTCTGATGATTTTAAGGAGCAAACAAATTTCTTAAAAGATAAAAATCGCTTTGATAAATCTAAAGAAGCAGAGCTTATAGAAGAATATAAAGAACTTGGAAAAAACGAAGAGATTAAATGGTATAAAGATAAAATAAAAACAAAGCCTTTTGAAGAGATAAAAAAATGGAACTTAACCTTTAGTGATGACTTTGATCAATCCAAATTAGACAAAAACAAATGGATGACTGGGTATTATTGGGGCCGCGCACTTTTAAATGAAAATTATGTTCCAGAAAATGAATTACAATTTTTTAGCAATAACAATATTTATATCCAAGACAGTGTTGCTACAATAACTGTTCAAGATGATAATGTTTCTGGAAAATCATGGAGCACAGTTAATGGTTTTTCAGTTAGAGAATTTAATTACACATCTGGTTTACTAAGCACAGGTCAAAGTTTTAGAATGAAATATGGAAAAATTCAAGCTAAAGTTAGTTTTGAAGATACATACCCTATAGTTAATGCTTTCTGGCTAGTTGGAGAAAAACAGACTCCACAAATTGATATATTTAGGACTATCGACAAAAGAAAAAGATCTGTAAGAAGTGGGCTAGTTTATGAAAATGAAAAGTATCTAAGACAAGTTAGAGGCCCTCTATTTGGCAATAGATTCCACATCTATGGATTAGAATGGAACGAAGACGAAATAATATGGACAATAAACGGAAAAGTAGTTAATAAACAAACAACTAACATACCTCAAGAGGACATGTATTTAACTTTTTGCACAATAGTTCTTGATACGCCTAAAGAACAAAGAATACCATCTAAAATGGAAATAGATTGGGTGAGATGTTATAGTAAAAACGAATAAAACATATAAAATAAGTTTTTAGAACGAGATTTTCACCACAGAGAATCTCGTTTTTATTTTAATTAAAAAATTATGAAAATTTTAACTAACAGCTTAGGAATTGAAACAAAAATATTTGCAAGAACAATTGAACCAGATGCTATAGATCAAATTAAGAATTTGATGGAATACCCACCTTATGCAAAAGAAAAGATTAGAATTATGCCCGACGTGCATTTGGGAAAAGGGTGCACAATTGGAACTACAATGACAATATCTGATAGTTTAACTCCAAATCTTGTTGGCGTTGATATTGGCTGTGGAATGTTAACTATAAAACTAAAGAATCAAAAAATCAACTATAAAAAACTTGATTCTATTATTAGAATGAATGTTCCTCATGGGTTTAACATTCACAGCAGTCAGGCTGCAGAGTTTGATTTTTCAAAAATTAGGGCAACTAGAAATATCGACATCGACAGAGCTAAATTATCAATAGGTAGCTTAGGTGGTGGAAATCATTTTATAGAGATAGGTGAATCTGATAAAGGCAACTTATATTTGATAATCCACTCTGGAAGTAGAAAACTGGGGACAGATATATGCAATTATTATCAAAAACTTGCATTGGAGCAGCTAACCGAAAGATATTTGGAAGAGAACAAAGATGAAATACCAAGTAAAAAAGGAAAAAGAAAAAGGCGGCTAAATATCCCTAATCGAGACTTGGCTCATTTAACAGGTAAAGATTTTGACGACTATATGAATGATATGCAGATTGTTCAAAAATATGCTTCATTAAATAGAGCAACAATGGCACAGATTATAATCGACAAATGCGGTTTTGAAGAGCTAGACAGATTCGAAACAATCCATAATTATATCGATTTTGAAAATATGATTTTAAGAAAAGGAGCTGTTTCAGCACAAAAAGGCGAAAAGCTCCTTATTCCATTTAATATGCGCGATGGTTCGTTAATTTGTGTGGGAAAAGGTAATGCTGACTGGAACTATTCTGCACCACATGGAGCAGGAAGACTTATGAGCAGAACTCAAGCAAGACGAGAACTTGATATGGATAAATTTAAAAATTCAATGAAAGACGTTTTTACAACATCGCTTAAAAAATCAATTATTGATGAAGCACCTAAAGCATATAAACCAATGGATGAAATTATTAATGCAATTGGTGATACAGCAGAGATAGTTGAAAAAATTAAACCACTATATAATTTTAAAGCTGAATAAATTAAGTAGAGACGCACGGCCGTGCGTCTCTTACTCTTAATATGATAAATTTAGATTAAATCCAACTCTCACCCATCTTCCAGGTTGAATCAATTCTCCAAAATCCGAATAAGTAACATCAAATAAATTGGTTGCTTCGACAAATATATTATAATATTTTCTAGAATAATTTATTTTTAAATCAACAAGCCAAAATGGATTATAAGCAATTTTCTCATTGGATATAGAGTGCAAATAATCGCCATTTCTATCACGATATGCAAAATTCCAAGTAGCATCTAGCCCCTTTAAACCAAGAGAATGTTGACTATTAATGCTCAATTTATGTCGAAGATGATTTAGAACATAGACCGATTGATAATTTTCAGGAACATCTTTTTCTTGATCAATCCAATTATAATCAATACCAATTACTTTTATAAATGATTGTTTTACAAGTTTTTCTACAAACAGTTTATATGAAAAATCTACTCCAATTGTCGTTATACTATTTATATTAGATGTTTTATACCTCTCCTCACCTATTAGCTTACCCCAATCTATTAAGCTTTCTCCAAATCTATAAAATAGAGAACTACTCAACTCAAAATAACTGTTTCGATATCGTTCACCAATCTCAAAAGCGGTTACAATCTCAGGCTTCAAACCTTGATTACCAACATTGTCAGGACCATTATAAAATAAATCTGTAAAAGTCGGCAATCTCATTGACTTATTAGCGGATACCATTATTTTAAAATTATCATTAATCCAATAATCAACATCTAAACCTGGAAACAAATTCAGTATAGTGTTAGATTGGCTATTATTATTTAGCAATAAAGCACCCATCAAGTTCCAACTACCTATACTATATTTATGCTCTAAAAAAAGCGATGAATTTACACGTGAAAAACCATTTGTATAGTAACTATTTTGCTTAGCTACTTTAACAGAATCCGGCAATGGTAAACCTAAAACATTACTCCAAACTGACTCTGCTCTAACCTCTCCACCAATTGATGTTGTACCAACAACCGATTTAACAGAGAGATTCATTGTAGCACCAACAACATCAGTTAAGTGATAATTATGATCTTCATACCAATCTGGAGTATTTTTATTTCCTCTAAAAAGTTCAAACCTATCATGGTGTCTTCGCCAATATATTTTCGAACTGTTTTTTATGATATTTCCTCCGCTATGAGAAATTGCAGTAAAAAGTGTTTTTGTATTTTCATATTGATTTGGATATTTTGCAGAGTAGAAAGAATTTGCACCAAAATTTTTATCACTATATCCAAATTGGAAAGAGAGTTTTTCTTTATCAAAATCAAAATTTGAGTTCAAGTAAAGATTCAGAAAATCAAAGTCTGTGTTGTCAATATATCCATCTGTTGTTGATTTCTGAACAGCTATAAAGTTAGAGTTGTTATTTATTTGCTGATTAATAGTTCCGCCAAAGGAATAAAGATTATTCTCTCCATACGAACCATTAACTTTCACTTTATTTGATTCATTATCAGTAGTAATAAAATTAATTGCACCGTTAAAAGCATTTGCACCAAACTTATGAGCTGCAGCACCTTGAATTATTTCAATTCGCTCTATACTATTAATATCAATTGGTAAATTTAGAGCATGATGCCCCGATTGTGGGTCTGAAATATTAATACCATTAAGCAGAATCATAACCTGATCTGAAGTTCCACCTCTAACACTAATATCAGCTTGCGCACCAACTGGGCCACGCGTTCTAACATCCACACCTGGCATAGTTTTTAGCAAATCTTGCACACTATAAACAGCCATATTTTCTATATCATTGCGAGACAAAACCGTCACAATTCTGCCCACTTCCGAATATAGAGCTGGATTTCGCATACCAGATATCTCAACTTCTGATAAATTTATTCTTTTATTTATACTATCCGTATCAACCTGTGCAAAAGAAGTATAAACACCTAAACAGTTAAAATATACAGTTGCTAAAACTCCGATTTTAACATATCTGTTCAAAGTAGCAAAAACTGCATATCCAGCATCTTTCCATTTCTTAAAAGTCAAAACATTTTTAGAATTGACAAACATTTTCTTTTTCATTTTTTAATTGTTTTTGTTATACATTTATTATTAATTCATTCAATTATTTATGGTCAAAAGTAAAACAAATTACTATTTTTGTTTATATATCGTAATTATATTTAAAGTTAAGAATCAATTCAAAACTAAATTTAGACTTATGAAAATAACTAACAACATTAATACAATACTATTCTTTTTGTTCATTTTTTTACCATCTATTCTTATTTCTCAAAATCCTAAATTTGAATATTACTATAATAATAAACATGAGATTTTAAAGTCGCATCCAAATTCTGTTTTTTCTTTAAAAAATCAATATGGAGATATAAAAATTAGCAGTTGGGAACGTGATACAATAGAAATATATGTAAAAGTGTGGGTAGATGCTCCAAATTATGAAGCCGCTGAAGAAGTATTTAATCGCATTACAATATCAAATTATACAGCATCAAGATTTTTTAATTTTGAGACTACTTTAGCTAGCAACTTTTTTTCTTATTATGACTTTGGTATTTCTTATGAAATTTTTGTTCCAAAAGATATAGAGATAAAACTTAAAAATAGAATTGGCAACATTGAGTTAAATGATATTGATGGGAAAATGAACATTGAACTTGAACATGGTGATTTCACAATACTAAATCAAAAAAAACCGATAAACGAAAGCAATATAAGCGTAGTAAATGGCGATATAAATGTTAAAAGCATAGATAACTCTAACATTTTGCACAAAAATGGAAAACTTTTTAGCGACAAAGTCAGTAAGACTAAGATAGAAGTTGATTTTTCAAAAGTTGTGATAGATGAGATTACAGATTTAGAGCTGAATGCCCAAACAAGTGGTATTTCTATTAATAAAATTTTAAACTCAAACATCAATTCATCATCTTCTATTTTAAAAATAGATATTTTAAGTGGCAATAATTTTATTGAGAGTTCAAAAAATTCAAATATTGAAATAAAACGACTTATTGCTAAAGAAGATGAAATTGTTTTGGTTCAAAACCAATCAGATTTAACACTTGGTATTTCTTCTAATCAAAGTTACACTTTGCACGGAGAACTTGAGAATGGTGAAATAAATCATTATCAAAAGGGCAAACTAACAATAATACGTGAAGGCAATAATCTCTCTTTTTCTGGCTACTATGAATTAAGAGAAAAGCCCTCATCTTTAATCATTTTTGGAAAAAACAGTATTATTAATATTACAAACTAAAACAAATAGTATGCTACTAAGTGACAGAATTCAAAAACTAAGACGCAAAATGCACGATTATGGAATTGATGCATGTATTATTCCTCATAGCGATCCACACACTAGCGAATACCCATCAGAACACTGGCTTCTGAGAAATTGGCTGAGCGGATTTACAGGTTCAGCAGGAACATTAGTTGTTGGATTAGATGAGGCTGGTCTTTGGACTGATTCGAGATATTTTATACAAGCAGAACAAGAACTTGAAGGTAGTTATATAGAGTTATTCAAAGAGGGAGAAAATGGAGTACCAACATACAGCGAATGGCTTTGTGAAATACTACTTCCAGGCAGTAAAGTAGCATTTGATGGACAATCTATGCCACTAATTCAATACAAAGAGATTGCTAAAAAATTAAAATCTGCAAGTATTGAAGTCGACTATAATGTTGATATTGCTGATGAAATATGGGATGGACGCCCTCCACTACCTGAAGATTCTATAATTTTACATGAAAAAGAGTGGGTAAGTGCCACAAGGGAAGAAAAAATCGAGTTGGTTAGAAGCTATATGAGAGAGAAAGGTGCAACACACTATGCTACATCTTCACTTGACGATATTGCTTGGCTATTAAATTTAAGAGGAACTGATGTCCAATACAATCCTGTTTTCAACTCTTTTTTAATTGTAGAGCATGATGAAGTTAAGCTATTCGTAAACCCTCATAAACTTACAGCTCAAATAGCACAAAAACTTACTGCAGATAACATAACAGTTTCACTATATGAAAATTATTATGATCATTTAAGCAATATTCCTCAAGATAAGACAATATATTTTGATCCAAATAAAACGACAGTAAAAGCATATATTTCTTTACCAAAGCGTGCAAACAAAATAGAAGGGACTAGCATCATTACTCATTTAAAATCAATGAAGAATGATAAAGAAATTGCAAATTTAAAAGAAACTCTTCTTTATGACGGAGTTGCAATGGTAAAATTTCTTTATTGGCTAAATTCTAACATTGGGAAGGAAGAGATTACAGAGATTTCAGCTTCAGAAAAATTAAAAGAGTTTAGAGCTGAACAACCAAATTATAAAGGTGAATCATTTGCTGCAATATCTGGTTATGCTGAGCATGGCGCAATTGTGCATTATACGGCCTCTGAAGAATCTAACTCTAAATTAGAACCCAAAGGTTTATACCTTATAGATTCTGGAGGACAATATAGTAGCGGAACAACTGATATAACTAGAACAATTTCATTAGGTGAAGTTTCAGAACAAGAAAAAACTGACTTTACACTTGTTTTAAAGGGACATATCGCTCTTGCAAAACTTATTTTTCCGTATGGAGCAAGAGGTGTACATATAGATATGGTTGCTAGAAAAGCGTTGTGGAAAAATGGTTTAAACTATGGACACGGAACTGGTCATGGGATTGGATATTATTTAAATGTGCACGAAGGTCCTCAAAGTATAAGACCACAAGATAATGGTGCCAAAATTGAGCCAGGAATGATTACTTCTAACGAGCCAGGTGTATATAGGGAAGGTGAATATGGAATTCGAATAGAAAATCTAATTTTATCTAAAATAAAAGAAGAAAATCAGTTTGGAACATTTATGGAGTTTGAAACTCTTTCGTTATGCCCAATTGACACTAAGTTAATAGATATAAGTTTAATGACTAACGAAGAGATTGAGTGGATAAATAATTATCATGATATGGTCTATGACAAATTAAATCCATTAATCAACGATGACGAAATTAAGACATGGTTAGAAAATAATACTTTGCATATAGCCAAATAAAGCAAAAATTTTATTATAATTATGGAGAAATAGAGAGAACTTATTTAAAGTCTCTCTGTTTCTTTTTTATTAAATAATAAAGTCATGAAATATAAAGCATTTACAATTTTATCACTCTTCTTCTTAATAACATCTTTTGTATCTTCTCAAAATGGATATAATATACAACTAAAGATTAAAGGCTTTGAAAATAAGGATGTTATACTAGGATATTACTCTAACAAAAGTATGTATATAACAGATACAGTAACTTTTAATAGCAACAGTATTGCACTATTTAAAAATGAAGAGCCTCTGCCTGGTGGATTATATTTTTTCTACTTACCAAATGAAAAACATTTTGATATATTAATTGACAAAGAGCAAAATATAAAATTTGAAACTGATACTTTGGACTTAGTTGGTAATTTAAAAATAAATGGATCAAAAGAGTCTAGTTTATTCTTAAGCTACCAATTATATCTTTCCAAAATGCAAAAACAAGCTGGAGAATTGCATAGAAATATGACTTCAGCAACCAATGATACTGATAAAAGCAAATTTCAAAGTGAACTAGCAGAAGTTAACTCTACCGTTGAGAAGTATATGAAAGACGAACGAGAAAAGAATCCTAATACTCTATATGCTGCATTTATTAAAGGAATGAGAGAACCTGACATTCCAGAGTTTGATATACCAAATTCAGTTTCAAACAGGGATTCTGTACTTCAATTAAAACAGTATATATATTATGCAAATCATTATTTAGATAATATCGACTTAAGCGATAAAAGGTTTATTAGACTACCATATTTTGTAGAAAAACTAGATACTTATTTTGACAAAGTATTAATACAACACCCAGATAGTATTACAAAAGCAGCTATTGCAACTATAGAAAAAACTAAGAGATCAAAGGAGATGTATCAATTTGTTACCCAATATCTTTTCAATAAAATAAATGATAATAAGATAATGGGTATGGAAAATGCAATGGTCGCATTAGCAGATAAATATTATTTAAGTGGTGAAGCATTTTGGGCTTCAGATGATTTTTTAGAAAAACTAAAAAAACACGTAGAGCAAATTAGACCAACTCTTATCGGAAAAACAGCCCATAATCTTTTTATGGAAAGTATTACTGGAGAATATTTTAAGCTACACGAAATAAATGCTCCAATAACTATTTTAATTTTCTATGAACCGAGCTGTGGACATTGTAAAAAAGAGATTCCACTTATATATAATGATGTATTTTTAAAATATAGAGACCAAGGCCTTAAAGCTTTTGTAGTTTATAGTATGAACGACAAAAAGGAGTGGGAAGAATTTATAAATGAACATGAACTTTATGATTGGATAAATGTATATGACCCATATCATGAAACAAATTTCAGGTATCATTTTGATATTAGAGCAACACCTACAATATTTATTTTAGATAAAGATAAAAATATCATTGCAAAACGCTTAGATGTTAATCAAATTGCTAATTTTGTAGAGCATAAATTGAAAAACCAATAAGAAAATCGTTTAAATATGATGAACCAGCTATTAAAATTATCTTCATTTATTTTATTTATATTTATTTTATCTCTAGCAAGTTGCAACGAAGATGAGAAAATAATACCTGGACCTGAAATATTTTTAAAAACTGAATTTAAAAATAAAATAGAGATAGAAGTTGGGGATACATTTCTAATAGCACCTAAAATAACATACGATATTGACTCTAATTATGAATGGTTACAAAATGATAGTGTTATTTACAGTAAAAAGGATTTTGCATTTATCTCCAACAAATTAGGAAAAGAAAATTTGACATTTATTGTATCAACTCCGTATGGAAAAGATACCTTGAATCTAGAAGTTATATCTATTATAAAAATCGATTTTAATGATTATGAACTTAAAAATGATAGTTACGACAGAGGTGATACAATAAAACATAGTGATGGATTTTTATTTAACAATCTACTTTTTCCAGTAAACCCAATGGAAAATGAATACTGGACAGGATATGTTATTAGTAATTATTTTGATAATAGAGCAGTTCAACAGCCATCACCATTTGCAGCTTATAATGCAAAAGAGAAAGATAATAACTTCTTGATATATAATCAACCATTTACGCCAAGTGCTGCCAACTTTGAATTTAGCGAAAACAAAGAACACACAATCGGCTCTATTTCAATAACAAACAGTCAATACACATATCTAATTATGAAATATGGTGTTGAAGATTTAATGAGACCTTTCGGAGGTGAAAGTAATGATATAAATGATTGGTGTAAACTTGTTATACGAGGATTTGATAACAAAGGAATTGAAACTGACACAATAAATTTCTACTTAGCTGATTATACATTTGAAAATAGAAGAAAAAACTACATTATCAACAAATGGACACCAGTTAATTTAGAAAAACTAGGCAAAGTAAATCAAATTGAACTATCAATTGAATCTACTATAAAAGATGAAAATGGTAATATTTTAACGCCACAAATGGTCTGTATAGATGATATAAAAATTATAGAGTAATTTTTTATAATACTTGCAACTTAAATTTATATTCAGCAGATTCTTTTTTAATAACAACAATATAAAGTCCTTTCTCTGATAAGTTTAAGCTCTCTATTTCTGTTATTCCAGAATTAAAATATTGATTTTGCTTTATTATTTTATGACCAAATAAATCGTAAACATATAAATCAGCTTGTCCATCAAGCTCTTCAATAAAAATCGTCATATTTTGGTTAGATAAACTAACTGGATTTGGATATAAAATATATTTACTAGATAGATATTTATTATTGATAAAAGTATCTGTAACAACTTCATTACTTACCATTAAGTCAATCCACAAAGATGATGATTTACCAACAACTACGCTACTTTCAACCCATTCACCAGAACTATTTTTAATCCATAAAGTATTAATATTCTGTTCTAGATCATACAAACCAGAACTATAAAATGAAAATTCTTGACCAGATAAATTACTGTAATTTAATTCAACCCAAAACTTATTATATAAATCTATTGGTTCATCAAGTTTATAAAAATATTCTCGTCTAGCTTTTAAATTAGAGATTTCTAACGGTGATAAAGTGGTAATCTTAACAGTTGGTTTATCCCACCCACTCCATAAATTAATATTTAAACTTCCAGTGATATTTTTATTAACTGCCGGAATAATCCAAAATCCATAAAGTTTTCCACTATGGTATGGTCCAAATGATTCCGCTACAGCTTGAAAATTAAGAGAATTTTTTCCACTCCAATAGCCTGTACCATCATTGCCACTAAGCTTATGAGCATTTATAGTTTCAGATAATGGCAAATTACCAACTCTTTTTAAAGTATCATCATAATGATAATAACTATCTTCACTTAATACATTTTTCCCATGTGGATCAAGCCAGTGTGCCAACTGTTTTGACTCATCCGAATAAAAATCCCAAGCTTTATTAAATCGAGCAAAATTATCATTATATGCATTTTGGCAAGATATACTATTTCCTCCTGAGAGAATACCTATCAATCTTCCCTCTTCAGTAAACAATCCTGCACCTGAAGAACCACCTTCTGTATATCCTGACGACCATTGATCAATATTCCAATGAGCATCAGTCTCAAACCTAGATGGCATAAAAGTAGTTTTTGATGGTGCATTTTGTGATTTAGCAATTTTCTTCACATCACCCTCTGGATGGTGAATTGAGAATACAGAACCTTCAATAGCTTCACTCCTATCCCACCCAGCCCACAAAGGCATATAAATATGTGGAGGAACATCATCTAACTCAAGTAGAGCAATATCTAAATCATAAATAAAACTTCTAGTTATAGAGCCAGATAAAGTCTGTTTAAAATTTCCTTCAACATTTTTCTCACACTTTGGCACTTGATAATTAAAAGTAAAATGTGTTGCAGGATTATTAGACGCACCATCAAAACAATGAGCTGCCGTCAAAACATAAGGCTTTCCGTTGTTTGAGCTATTATTGACCAATGTTCCGCTACATAAAGTTGTACCATCAACAATTATTCGACAAACTGACTTTTCAACAATTGATATAATACTATCTTCTTCACAAGTGATATCTTCATGACAGCTATCGCTATATTTAAACTGATTTTCGCCCAGCTTTAAAATCTTATTTATATTAAAATAATCATGATTTACAGCTGAAATTAAAATATCTGAAGTTTTAATACCCTTTGGTTCATTTAATTCAACAATAATAACATCTCCATTGACAGGTGAAGTTGCAAATACATTGCTTTTCATATTATTAGTCTTTGTATAGGCTCCTAATATTGAGGACTTATCAGAATTAAATATAAAAAGTGTAGCATCATCAATTAAATAAAATCTGTCAAAAATAAGATTAATAGAAAAAGCATCATTTGACGTGATAGCAATATGCCATGAGCGAGTACCATCATCATTATCTACCCAAATTCCACTATTACCAGTATTATATTCTACAAAAAAAGGATGAGCAAATCGTAAAGCTCCAAACTTAGGTTCATCAGTATTACTTTTTGCATATTGTGGTAATGATGGCATTACTTCATTAGCATGATGAATTAAAAAGTCTAATCGCTCTTCTGAAATTTTTGGAGATAACTCTCCAGTCTGAGCAAAAGATGCACCAAAAATAAATAGCGCTATAATTTTTATAAACAGATTTTGAAATCTCATAGACAGAATCTTATCCTAATCCGACATCTAGCGCCATCATAGCGGCAAACCCAACCATTACGCCAATTGTAGATAAATCTGTATCAAGTCCAGTTTTTGACGCTGGAATTAACTCCTCAGCAACTACAAAAATCATTGCACCAGCTGCAAAAGAGAGTGCATAAGGCAACATTGGAGTTATTGCAACTACTAAATAAGCACCTAAAACACCAGCTATGGGTTCAACAACACCTGATAATTGTCCGTAATTAAAGGCTTTCCATCGTGAAAATCCTTCCCTTCGCAATGGTATTGAAACTGCAACACCTTCAGGAAAATTCTGAAGACCTATACCAATTGTCAAAGCAATAGCACTTGCCAATACTCCAACATCAGGGTTGTTAGCTAAAACTCCAAAAGCTACCCCAACTGCCAATCCTTCAGGAATGTTATGTAAAGTTATTGCTAAAACAAGCAATACACTACGTTGCCATGAGGTCTTGATTCCTTCAGCTTTATCAACGGAAAGACCTTGATGAAGATGAGGCAATAATTTGTCAACTATATATAAAAATGCCCCACCAGACAAAAAGCCAATAAATGCAGGTACCCATGAAATTCCGCCTTGCTCAATTGTCATTTCAATTGCTGGTTCTAAAAGTGACCAAAAACTTGCTGCAATCATAACACCAGAAGCAAAACCAAGCATTAAATTCAACACTTTATTATT
>CAZHHH010000041.1:0-20028 GCA_964532085.1 uncultured Marinilabiliaceae bacterium | reverse complement strand
TAAAATTGAATTGATGATTTACTATTGTTTCTATAAATTACTTCAACGCTGTTCTCATCAGATGAAATATTTATCTCTTTAATTGGCATTAACTCTTTTTTGCTCCACTTTTTACCTGACTCTTTCCAGAGCATAAGTACTGAGTAGATTGAATTAGAGTCAGTTTCATAATCAGCCATAACTGTCAATATTTTGCTTTCTTCAGCAATTGGATTCAGACCTTTTGTTGAAACAACTTCACTGTTTTGCCAGCCAACTAGTGGAATTAGTGCTAATTGATATTCACTATTATCTAGAATTGTAGCACTATATTTTCCAACCTTTTTAGTAGATTCTTTAATTCCATTTCCAATGTCAGGAAGAGCGTAATGTCCTAAACGCATCTCTACATCTTTACTAGAAGTCTGTTTGTCAACTCTTAAAACTCCATTTGCAAGAGGAATGTCAGATAGTTTCATTGAGTAATTATCACTGGTTTCAAGAATTACATCTCTTTTGAAAACTCCATTTTCAAACTTTTTGAAATTATAAAGTCTAAAACATTCCCATTTAGAGTTATCATTTTTGAACATATAGTTCATAGCCACTTCGCCATCATCACCATCTGCCTGCCAATGAAAAGCAGTGTTATATGATAAACGGTTATAATTTTCTGAAGAGCGGAATTTTTGCCAATCATTTGCTACTCTTTCATGACACCATGCTCTAACCTCAGTAGCTCCAATATTTGAGTAGTTGGTAATTAACAAATCTATTGATGGATGGAAAATGTTTTTAACACTGTTCTTTTCTATTGTTCCATCTTCCCATTGACCATTATTTTCTGTGGCTGCCCAAAATGGATTATCTTCTGGCAAAAGAAGTCCAAAGAAAAGTTTGCCCATCCAATAGACACTACCTCTGCAGCTATAAATTTGTGTAGCAGGTTCATAAGCACCATAAAAACCGAGAGTAGGAACATTATCTTCTAAAAACTCAGGATGTGTAAGAAATTGAATTAATGTTGCTGATGATATGCGTCTTGCCCAGCCGTAATTTATATTCTCATCATTGTCCCAACCCATAAGAGGGAATGGAATTGCAGATGCAAATCTATAAGCAATACTTCTTCCCCACATAATCATCTCTCCATTGGCATCAAATATATTTGAATAACTATACTGAAGATCAGAGAAATTGCTATTAAACTCTGCCGCAATTTCAGGATAATATTTTTCGCCAAAGAATTGAGCCCACATTTTTCCATACATCTGAAAAGCCCACATGCTATAAAAATCGTATGCCGGACTGTCATTATACCATCCTTCACCACGATATTGCTCCAATGATTTTTTTAAATATTCAACCATTAAAGCTTCATCAACTTCATATCCTAAATCTTTTAAAAAGCTTTGAATAAAAATATTGAAAAATCTCCAGTTTGATGGAATTGTAGGGCCGTCACCGTAGCTTAACATTAGCTCAGCTAATGAGTCTTTTACCTCTTTCTCCATTGGATGCCAAAGCACTTCAGGTGCAGCAGAAAGAGATATTGCAACAGCACCAAGTTCTACCAATATTTGCGATGGGCCACCGTTTGGATGCCTTTTAGGTAGAAACATTTTACTATCTGGATTTAAAAGCTCTTTAAATTGAGTATGATAATATTCCAGAACTTTAATTCCATTAATTTCTAAATCTGGGTTCTCTTTAAGTAGTGGTGCAGCAATGAAAAGAGTACGACTTAATCCCTCTAAGTTTTCAGTCACACTGTAGCTACCATCTTGTGGATATGTTTTTGCATGCTGTTTTGGAAATCTCATAGGATCTTCAAGATTCTTAATATATCCAAAAGCACCTTCAAGAAGATAAACAGCTGCATCTTTCCAATGGTCGCGTGTCACACCAGTGTAAGGACTAATTTCATAATTGGGATTATCAATTATAAAAACGTTTGATTTATCTTCACTTTGTTGTTGTTTACCTGTATTACATGCCACTAAAATTATTAGTAGCAGCAAATAATAGATCTTTCTTTTATTCATTATTGTTATTTTAAATAAGTTGTAATATTGTTGTTTCACCATAAAAGTAAAAAAAACTTTTATTTATTGCACCTTTTTATTAAATTTATTTAACTTTGTGGTACAGAAATTAACTGAATTGTTAATGATAAACAAATAGTTCTGAGTGTTTAGGTGGTGTATTGTGTTATTAGATAAAGAATTATGAGATATTTGGACTTCTTTTCAGAAAATTTAATTCAGATTTTACAAATCTTGTTTTCTAAACTTTGTTTACCATTGTTATTATTATTCCTGTTTTTAAGTTCAGGATATTCACAAAAAGCTTTAGATTTTGACACCTTTTCTACCCAAGATGGTTTTAGTGGTAATAAAGTAAATGCTTTTCTTCAAGATAGTCGTGGTTTTTTATGGGTAGGTACTTGGAATGGTTTAACTCGTTTTGATGGGTATGAGTCAATAGTTTATAAACCAGATTTAACTAATCCTATGAATAGTCTTAGTAATCGAGAGGTTACTGCTTTATTAGAAGATCGTTCTGGAAATTTATGGATTGGTACCTCTTCGGGACTAAATTGTTTAGATCCTATGAATGATGAATTCCTCCAATTCCCATTTGATAGCAGAATAGCATCACTTTATGAAGACTCTGATGGCAAAATATGGATTGGTACATGGAATGATGGTCTCTATTGTTTAGATATAGAAACAGGAGAAATTGAGCAGTTTTATAGTGGGTTGATGGTTGTTGATATTTTAGAAAGTAAAAATGGTGACTTTTGGATTGCAACTTATAATGGATTGGTTTATTTAAATCGTTCTACTAAATCTTTTGTTCGATATTTACAAAATGAAGAAAATTTAAATAAGTCGGTTAATAGTCAGTCAATTACAAGTTTGGTAGAAATGCCAAATGGTGATATTTGGGTGGGTTCATGGGGTGGTGGTTTGTCTCAGCTACATACTCATTCAGATTTAGATAGTATAACATTTACCCACTACACAGTTGAAAATACGAATGAAAGTTTATCAACTGACAACATCTATAAATTATGTTATGATAGCGATAATAACTTGTGGATAGCTACTTGGGATAAGGGAATTGCGAAATTGGATTCAGCTGAACAGTATAAAAATCCAGAAAGTGCACATTTTCAAAAATATGTTCACAACCCTCTTGATATATATAGTATTTCAGATAACAATGTGACAGCAATTTATGCTGATAAAAGTGGTAATCTATGGGTTGGGTCTTCAAAAATAAATCGTGCTTATGTTTCACAAACGGGGATGAGTCGATATGCTCTTTTTTATAATGATATCGACATGAGTAGCCAAAATACCATAAGAGCTATTTCTGGTGATGGTGAAGACAACTTATGGATTGGCACAACAAAAGATCTTATACACTACGAGAAACAAAAAGGAGTATATCAGATAAAAAATGTAATACCTCACCAAAGTTATTATTATAGGGGTAATTTTTTTACTTCAAATTCTGTATTGTCTTTAGAATACTTTTATGATGGTCTCCTTGTAGGAACAGATGATGCAGGTTTGCTGTTTTATAAAAATACCAAAGATGGTATCGAAAAAAGTTATAAATTTTATAATAGTATAACAGAAAATAGTATCCCTGGTGATAAAGTGACTTCTTTAAAATGGTCTGAATATTATCCAAACACTTTGTGGATTGGGACTATGCTTTCTGGTTTTTCAAAAGCTACTTATAATCAAGGCTCTTTTACTTTTGAAAATTACAATATATATAATAGTAATCTTCTAGATGATAATGTACGCTCCATAGTCGAAGATAATGATGGATATATCTGGATTGCTACACAAAAGGGATTAAACAGATTAGATTCAAAAAATAATAAAATAGAAAGTTTTTCCCACTCTCCTTCAGATAAATATACTTTAAATGACAACATTATCAATGTGTTAAAAAAAGACCTCGAGGGAAATATATGGGTAGGTACAAATGCGGGACTTAATAAGATAGTCAAAAAAGATAATGGAGAGCATTATTTTAAAAGGTTTTTATCAGCTCCTATGATAAGCAATGAGGCTGTCATAAACATAATGATTAGCAAAGATGATAATGAAATTGTATTAGGTTTCTATGAAAATATTGTAAAGTTTAATATACAAAATGAAGAAGTCGTTGAAATATTAAATCAGAGAGAGTATCAACGTATTGAAACAGAGATAAACTCATCATTTGTAGACAATAGTAACACAATGTTTATAGGTGGTCATAATGGTTTTATCTCTTTTAACAAAAGCGATTTAAAGGTTGCAAACATTTCATCAAATATTAATTTAACAGATGTATTAATTGAGAATGTAAGTTTACGTAATCTATATAATGAAGATAATTCAACAACTATTCCATATCGTGAAAAATTTGAGTTTACACATAAAGATAAAATTATAACTTTTGTTTTCTCTTCGATGAATTTTGATAATCCTAGAAATAATAACTACTCTTATTTTCTTGAAGGGTTTGATAATGAGTGGAGTAATGTCGGGGGTAGAAATTATGTAACTTATACAAACCTCCCTGCAGGAAAGTATATACTGAAGTTAAAAGAGGAGTCTAGTGGTAATGCAATATCATCATTCAATGTTATAATATTACCAGCTTGGTGGGAAACTATCACAGCTTATATATTCTATTTTATAATAATATTAGGACTTTTATATTTCTTTCAACACTACTCTTTTATACGCCAAAAAGAAAAAGAAAAACTTGTATTTCATCAAGTATTGCATGAAAAAGAACAAGAGTTATACAATCTAAAAACTGACTTTTTTATTAATATCACCCATGAGTTACGAACTTCATTATCTTTAATTATCGGACCAGCAGAGGAGGTACTAAATATGAAATCTCTTCCTGAAGGTGCGGGTAGATATCTTAGTTTAATCAAAAGGAATAGTGAGAGATTAATGAGACTTATTAATCAGTTGATGGAGTTTAAGAGAATTGAAGAGGGCAAAGATGAACTGTTTTTAGAAAAAGTGAATATTATTGTACTACTTGAGGAGTTAAAACAACTTTTTGAACCTATTGCTAATACTAAGAATATCGCTTTTGAGTTAGAGTATTTTCAAAATGAGATTCCTGCATGGATTGATGTTGAAAAGCTTGAAAAAGTTATATATAACATGTTGTCCAATGCATTTAAATATGTGGATAATGGTGGAAGGGTATTTGTTAAAACTTTTCTGAAAAAGGATGATGAAAGTAAAAATACATGGTTTATAATCGAGGTTAGTGATGATGGTATTGGCATAGATGAAGAAAATTTGAAATTTATATTTGAACGTTTTTATCAAGTAAATGAAAAAAACACTCAAAGTATAGGAGGGCTTGGTCTTTATTTATGTAAATCAATTGTGGAGCAACACAAAGGGTACATCAATGTAGATAGTACACATGGGCAAGGCACACAGTTTACTGTGGAAATCCCAATTAATTTAAATGAAATTATTTCTCACACTACTCAACGTAACACAAAAAATTTGGCATTTAACCTAACTAGCAGCAATAGTTTTGCTAGTGACAAAGAAGAATTATCATCAGGTGAAGATAATGACCTTCCTAAAGTACTGATTGTTGAAGATGATTCTGATTTATTAGAGTTCTTAAAAAATGGATTAGAATCGCTTTTCTCAATTTTTGTTGCAACTAACGGTGAAGAGGGGTATAATTTAGCGGTGGAAATATCTCCCGATATCATTGTGTCAGATGTTATAATGCCAAAAATGGATGGTTTCCAAATGGGACAAAAATTACGAGAGAATTTAGACACTTCGCATATCCCTATTTTTTATTTAACTGCCAAATCCATAAAAGAAGCAGAAATCAAAGGGTTGGAATTAGGTGCCATTGATTATATCTATAAACCTTTTAACATGGAAGTGTTGAGGTTGAAATTACAAAACGTTTTAGATGCAAAAAGTGCTGTTCATGAGAGTTTTAAGACTGAAAGTATTTTGCAACCTCAACAAATTAAGCTTTCGTCATTGGATGAAGAGTTTTTGACAAAGGCAGTAAAGGTAGTAGATGATAATATTGACGATCCAAAACTAGATGTGGAGAAATTTAGTGATTTAATGTCCATGTCATCTAATCAAGCATATCGAAAAATAAAAGCTTTGACTGGATATACAGCAAAAGAATTTATCAGGATACAAAGATTAAAGGTTGCTGCAAGCTTAATTGAGCAAAAAAAACGAAATATATCAGAAATCATATATATGGTTGGGTTTTCTAGCCCTTCATATTTTTCCCGATGTTTTAAGGAACAGTATGGATGTACACCAACTGAATATGCTGATGAAAACAATTTAGAGATTTGAAACTTATTAAACAATAATTAAGCTTAATACGATGAAATTTACAGTAAAACATGTTAGCTACCTATTAACGGTATTATTGAGCATCTGTTCTTATAATCTGTCATTCTCTCAGGAGTTGCCCGAGAGCAATGTTCAAAAGGCATTTAATACAGCACATAGAAGTTTATTCTTCGATGTTTTAGGTGTTGGAGAACAAAAACCAATAATTTGGGGGTTAGACTTAGCTTGGCTAAGCGAAGATAATATTCGACGTGGAATAGAATTTATGGATAGAGAAACAGTTGGTATTATCCGTTCTTCTTTTACACCAACATCGCCGCTTGTCAACGATGAATTGCCTGAAGAAGAGATGAATATATTAAATAGAAGGATTAATATTATAAAAAGTAGAATGGGTTCAACGGATGTTGTGCTTAATTGTGACCATCCAAGTGTTGACCCCTACTTTGTTGGTAATGCAGAAAATTGGACAAAACTAATAGAAGTAACCGCTCGTCATCATCAAGATGCGGGGGTAAATATAGTCGCTGTCTCTCCTTTTAATGAGCCAGATTACGGTTGGGGACAAGGTACTATAGATGATTTTTATGCAATTGCAGAAGTTATTAAAAACAACTCTTTTTTTGATGGAATACGGGTTAGTGGTGGTAATACATTAAATGCTGATCAAGCTCTAAATTGGTATAATTATCTGAAAGATAATCTTGATGAAGGGAATACACATCAGCTTGCAGGAAGTTTTGATAACTATGCTGCATTTTTCCAAGCAGTTCGTGCCAATGGACATCATGCAACTAATGATGAACTTCATAATGTGATGGAGGCTATGGTTGGTGTTGAATATGGTATGCAGACTGGAATTTGGTGGGGAACTGCAGAGCTTACCAGAGGTGAATTTTGTAAAGCTAGTGGTGGAGAGAGGTTGGCTTATGCAGAGCATCGTCCAAATTGGACCGCAGCTTCTGTTTATAGAAAGCCAAATGGAGAAATTATGGCTTTTGGAGGTACTTCAGAAAGACAAGCAGCTACTACTACATATAGATTTGTATCAAAAGATAGAGATGTTTTTTTCGATGGCCATGGGCCTCAGCGTGAGTATATAATGGAGCTTCCAGGTGGTACAGGATATCAGCAAGGGCAGACTAATGCGGAAACTATGGTGAGAATTACCTATGGAGATGATATTCAGCCAGTAGTAGATGGGAAATATATTATTGTAAATAGAAAAAGTAGGAGAGTATTAGAGGTTGATAATACAATTAATGCAGGAAATAATATTCAAATAAAAAGATATAATCAGGTAGCAAATCAGCATTGGGATGTTAATCCTGTCTCTAACCGTGTTGGAGGTGATTTTAGTTTTCATCAAATTACTTCTGGGAATAATAATTTCTCCTTAGACATTCAAGATTGGTCTTTGGCCAATGGTGGAAATATAATGCTTTGGAATAATGCTAATGGTGAAAATCAACAGTGGGATCTTGAGTATGCTGAAGATGGTTATTTTTATATTAGAAGTAGACATAGTGGAAAATATATTTCTCTTCAAGGTGTTAGCATAGCTGATGGAACCAACGTGTTGCAATGGGAAAAGAGAGCCAATGACCAAGGTCAACACTGGAAGTTTGTACCTGTTGGGGCGCAATTAGACTTTAAAGCTCCAGATGCTCCTCAAAATTTAAGTGCAGAACCACAAAAAAACTCAATTCTATTGAGTTGGGATGCTAATACAGAATCGGACATAGAAGGTTATACAGTTTTTAGAAAATCAGATGAAGATGATGGATTCCAAACAATTGCAAGAGACGTTAAGTCAACATCTTTTGTTGATTACAAAGCAGTTCCAGGAGTAAATTATAGTTATGCCATAAAAGCTGTTGATGAAGCGATAAATAGTTCTAACTATTCAAATGAAGTTGAAGCAGAAGCTACTGGTGGTGATGATTTAATAGCACACTATCTGTTTGAGGAAAATTTAAAAGATATTAGTATAAACTATAATAATGCAGCAAGTTCTGGTGAACCATCTTATATCCAAAAAGATGATAGAACAAAAGCTGTCTCTCTTAATGGAACAGGTGCATTTATTCAGTTACCTTCTAATGTAGCGAATTTTGATGCAGTTACTATTGCCACAAAAGTTTTTTGGAGAGGTGGAAATAGTTGGCAGAGAATATTTGATTTTGGAAATGATGAAAATGAATATATGTTCTTAACTCCTTCAGACAACAATAATAAAATGAAGTTTGCAATTAAAAATGGAGGAGGGGAGCAAGAGATTCTTACTGACAAACTAAAGATCAATAGATGGATTCATTTGGCAATAACATTGGGAGAGGATGATGTTAAAATATATGTTGATGGCGAGCTAGTTGCAACTTCAACCAATGTATCTATAAAGCCATCAGATTTTAAACCAATATCTAATTATATAGGTCGCAGTCAATTTGCTGACCCAACTTTTAGAGGATATATTGATGACTTCATGATTTATAATTATGAATTACCACAAGAGGAGATAGAAAAAATATCTACAGAAGTCTATACCTCTATGGTTGAACCAGAAGTGTCAGATGTAAAAACAGAAGTATGGCCAAATCCTGCAAAAGATAAAGTATATGTTCAGATGTCAAACTTTAATACTTATAGCAAGCTAAATGTAGAGTTATATTCTATGGATAATGTTCGCTACTTCTCAAAAACAGTGGTTGGTGATAATTTCATTGAAATCGAAACAAATGGCTTGCCTAATGGGATATATATTGTTAAAATAGAGGGAGATGGATTTTTAAACAATCATAAAATAGTGGTAAAAAAATAAAATATACTACTTGTTATTAATTGGGCATACTAATTAATAACAAGTGGTTTAGACCATTTAAAATGAGAAGAATATTAGCTGTTTTATGGTTTGTTGCTACTCCTATATTTTCATTTGCTCAGCTGACAATAGAAAGTATGAAAGTTGAGTATATGGATAGACCAATAAACATAGATTTACAAAGTCCACGTTTAAGTTGGCAAATTATTGGTGAGGAGTCAGAAAAATCTCTTTTTCAAAATGCCTATCAAATAAAGGTATATAACGAAAATGGTGAAGAGGTATGGGATTCTAAAAAAGTAGAATCAGATATCTCTTTAAATATAAAATATAAAGGAGATAACTTAGAGCCAACCACACGTTATGAATGGCATCTTTCAGTTTGGGATAATAAAGATAGAGTTGCCACAAAAATATCAACTTTTGAAACAGGACTTTTTGCAGAGCATACAAATAGCACAGGTTGGGATAATGCTCAGTGGATTGGAACAGGAAGTAAGTTGAATTTTTATTCACACTATTTTCCAGTGTTTAGAATTCGCTATGATTTAAAACTAGAAGGTAAAACTCAGAAAGCATCACTCATATTTGGAGCAAACGATAGTCGTCTTTTGGATAAAAATATGAATATATATGAGCTAGAGAATAAGTTAAATCAATCATATATAAAAATTGAATTTGATATATCAAAACTAAAAACTGATAATGCAAAAATCAACTTATATCGAAGTGGTTATCATCCAAAAGATGATGGTTCAAAACCAATAGCAACATTTAATATTGATGAGAAAATAGTAGGAAAAAACAGTAAAAATAGCACTCATAGTATAGAAGTTTCTGTGAATTTGGGGCACACTCATTTGTATGTAAATGGTAAAGAGATTGGATATTTTAGATTAAACCCGATTGGTGCAGGTGGTGATTTTATTGCTTTTCCAGTTGTGGGAGATGTAGGTTTTGAAATTGATAAAAATCAAAAAGCAGTTTTTTCAAATATAGAGATAAGAAATTTTAGAGAACCAAAGAATATACTCTCTAAAGGAAATAGTTTTGAAAAACTATTTACTAATGAAAATATAAACTATAATAAAGAGAACAACTCATTTATTATAGGTGGAAATGAAAATGTTTTTGAAGTTATAGACCCCAGTCTGAATTCTGTTCCATATTTAAGGTCGGAGTTTAAATTGTCCAATAAAAAAATATCAAAGGCACGTCTATATTTATCAGCTCGAGGAATTTATGAAGTGTATATTAATGGTAAACGTATTAGTGATGAGTGGTTTAACCCTGGACTAACTCAATATAATAAAACTCATCTTTATCAAACTTATGATGTAACAGACTTTGTAAGTGAGGGAAATAACGCTATTGGTGTGATTCTAAGTGAAGGTTGGTGGAGCGGTGGTTCTACATTTGTTGGCGAAAGCTGGAACTTCTTTGGTGATAGACAATCTTTTAAGTCGAAACTTTTAGTTAAATATGAAGATGGAAGTCAAGATCTGTTTGTTTCGTCACCTGATGGGTGGAAATCATTTACAGATGGCGCCATCGTTTATGGAAGTTTTTTTCAAGGGGAGGTTTATGATGCTTCAATAGAGGAGAGTATTCGTGATTGGTCAAAGCCAAATTTTGACGATTCAAAATGGAGTGTTGCAGAAGTGATTCCATTGGATAATAGTGTTACCAAATCGGTATTTACTGATGTTGATGATAATGGAAATATTAAAGAACCAGAGTTAATAAGTCAATATGGAAATGGTGTTAAAGTGGTGAGAGAATTAACTGCAATCTCTTATGATGAAATTAGACCAGGTGTTTATGTATATGATATGGGGCAAAATATGGTTGGAGTTCCCTCTTTAACTTTTTCAAATCTATCTAAAGGAGATGAAATTGTAATGAGATATGCTGAGGTTAAATATCCAGATTTGCCAGAGTATAAAGGTAAAGAAGATATGATAATGCTCGAAAATATTAGAGCAGCTATGTCTCAAGATATATATATTGCAAAAGGTGCAGAGAAGGAAAATTATACACCAAGATTTACTTTTCATGGTTACAGATATATTGAAATAACAGGAATTGAAAAACCTCTACCACTTTCTGCGGTTAAAGGAAAAGTTTTAAGTTCTGTACATGAGTTCTCGTCATATTATGAAACTTCAAATGAAAAAGTTAATAAATTTTGGGAAAATATCAGTTGGTCTACTTTAGGTAATTTCTTATCAATACCTACCGATTGTCCTCAACGAAATGAGCGTTTAGGTTGGAATGGTGATATATCTGTTTTCTCGCGAACTGCAACTTATTTAACAGAGATGCCACATTTTATAAGTCGTCATTTACGTGCAAATAGAGATTTACAAGCAGCTAGTGGAAAATTTCCAGATGTAGCACCAATCGGTTTTGGATTTGGCGATATATTGTGGGGAAGTGCAGGGATTACAGTTCCTTGGGAGAGTTATTTGCAATTTGATGATATTGATATGATTGCAGAACATTATGATGCAGCAGCTAAATATGTGGACTATTTAATGACACTTATCTCACCTGAAACTAATATTTTAAAAGAGAATGATACAGGTATATGGGGACATCTTGGAGATTGGCTAAGTCCAGAGTATGATAAATCCATTAAAAATATTTTATGGGAGGCATATTTAATATATGATTTAGAGCTAATGTCTAAAATGGCAGCAGTTTTAGGAAATG
This sequence comes from uncultured Marinilabiliaceae bacterium, assembly GCA_964532085.1. Classification (GTDB taxonomy): domain Bacteria; phylum Bacteroidota; class Bacteroidia; order Bacteroidales; family Marinilabiliaceae; genus CAZHHH01. Next base: position 8,118 of record CAZHHH010000041.1, on the reverse strand, counting down.
AAAATGATTCAGAGAAGTATAGAAAGTTGCTAGTTGAACGAAAAAGACATTTTAATAGTAATTATATTGATAAAAACAGTGGAAAAATAATTTATAAAGATAGAGTTGTTGATACACAAGCCGCTTATGCTTTAGTTCTTTCGTTTGATATACCAGATAAAGATGTTCTAAATAAAGTTGTAGATTCTTTTGTAAATACAATCGAGAGAGAAAATGTCGATGATAGTGGTACCAAACGACCAGAATATTCATTAATGACTGGTTTTATAGGTACCGCGTGGATTAATAATGCACTTTCAAAAACAGGAAATAGTGATGTTGCATATAAATTATTTCAGCAAACTCACTATCCATCGTGGCTATATCCAGTAGAACAAGGAGCTACAACTATTTGGGAAAGGTTAAACTCTTATACTCATGTTGATGGTTTTGGTGGCAATAATAGAATGAATTCTTTTAATCACTACTCATTTGGCGCTGTTGGTGCGTGGATGTATGCAAATTCCTTAGGTATTGAGCGAGATGAAAATTATCCAGGTTTTAAACATTTTATACTGAAACCAGAGCCTGATTTTGAGGGAGAAATGACCTATGCAAAAGGATATTTTGACTCGTTATATGGAAGAATAGTTAGTGAATGGTATATAAATGATGGGTATGTAAATTATAAGTTTACTATTCCTGCGAATAGCTCTGCAACTCTCTATTTAGATGCAGAAAATTATAAAAAAATAAGATTAGGTAATAAAAAAGCATATAAACATAGGGATGTCACATTCTTAGGAGTGGAAAATAGTAAAGCTATGTTTAAAATTGAGTCTGGGAAATATGATTTTAGAATAAACAACAAATAAACTTATAGGGATATGAAAAGAGGTATAATAAAATGGATTATTCCATTGTTGATTTTACCACTGTTTGTGGGGTGTTCTACTGATAAAGTAGAAAAATTGGATGATAGTCGAAGACAATTGTTTGATTTCGGTTGGAAGTTTAAACTAGATGATATTGAAGATGCTTACAAAGTGAGTTTTAATGATTCAGAGTGGAGAAATTTAGACTTACCACATGACTGGAGTATTGAAGGCGCACCAGTTCAGAAAAATCCTTCTGGTAATGATGGTGGATATTTTCCAACAGGTATTGGTTGGTATAGAAAAACGTTTGAAGTTCCAGCATCTTTAGCTGATAAAAATATAAGTGTGGTATTTGATGGAGTTTATATGAATTCAGAAGTTTTTGTTAACGGAAAGTCTATGGGAGTTTACCCTTACGGATATTCTACTTTCTATTATGATATTACATCTGAAATTAATTTTGGAGGTAAAAATATAATTGCTGTAAAAGTAGATAACTCTATTCAAAAAAACTCAAGATGGTATAGTGGTTCTGGTATATATAGACACGTTTGGATAGATGTTACTGACAAAACTCATATTGAGCAGTGGGGAGTGGCTATAACTACACCAAAGATTAATAAAAGTGAAGCTTTAGTTGAGGTGAAAACATTGGTAAACAATGATAGTAAAACTCCAAAGACCATAAAATTAAATACAGATATTTTAAATAACAATAGTAAAGTTGCATCTCATGAGGTAGATGCGTTTGTAATTGAGGCCAATAGTTCTAAAGAGATAGTTCAGCAAATTAATGTTGAAAATCCGAAATTATGGTCAATTGATTCGCCTAATCTTTATAATGCTGTAGTTCATTTGACTGAAGAAGGACAAGTTATAGATGAGGTTGATACGCGTTTTGGAATTCGAGAAATTAGTTTTACTGTTGAAGAAGGATTTAAACTAAACGGAAAGTCAATTATTATGAATGGTGGATGTTTACATCATGATAATGGAGCTTTAGGTGCAAAAGCTTATGATAGAGCTGAATATCGTAAAGCTGAATTGATGAAAGAGGCTGGTTTTAATGCTGTTAGAACTGCTCATAATCCACCATCAGAAGCATTTTTAGACGCTTGTGATGAGTTAGGTCTTTTAGTAATTGATGAAGTGTTTGATGGTTGGAGAGTAGCAAAAGCTCCACAATCACCTATGGATTATTCATTACACTTTGATGAATGGTGGGAGAAAGATGTCAATGCAATGGTCAAGCGTGATATTAATCATCCATCAATTATAATGTGGAGTACAGGAAATGAGGTTATTGAAAGAACAGAGCCGCAGGCTGTTTCTACAGCTAAAATGTTATCAGATGCTGTAAAGAAAATAGATACTTCACGACCTATAACATCAGCAATGACTTCTTGGGGACAAGGTTGGGAGATATTTGACCCTCTTTTTGCAGTTCATGATGTAGGTAGTTATAACTATCAGTTGCACCATGCAGAAAGTGATCACAAACGAGTGCCAGATAGAATATTATTACAAAGTGAGTCTTATCCTCGTGATGCTTTTGAGAATTGGTATTTAGTAGATAAGAATAGTTATATAGTTGGTGATTTTGTTTGGACAGCTATGGATTATCTTGGTGAAGCTGGTATTGGTGGTTATTATTACCCAGAAGAGGATGTTGCAGAGCATTTCCAAAATGATAGATTTCCGTGGTATGGAGCTTATTGTGGTGACATAGATTTAGCAGGGTGGAGAAAGCCAATTTCCCATTATAGAAGTATGTTGTGGAATAATAATGAAAAGCTATATATGGCAGTTCAGGAGCCAAATCCAGATAGTGGAGAAATCCGTTTGACAGGTTGGGCAGTATGGCCAACTTGGGAGAGCTGGACATGGCCAGGTTTTGAAGGAAAAGATATTAAAGTTGATATATATTCTAAATATCCAGCAGTTAGATTATATCTGAATGATGAGCTAATTGGTGAAAAGATAACTGGAAAAGAGGAGAAATATAAAGCTGTTTTTGATTTGAAATATACTCTGGGAGTAATCAGAGCAGTAGGGGTTGTAGATGGTAATGAAGTTGAGTCAACTGAGATTAGTACTGCATCTGAGGTTTCAAAAATTGCTTTAGAAGCAGATAGAGATTTGCTTAAAGCAGATGGTCAAGACTTATCTTATGTGACAGTATCACTTTTAGATGAAAATGGAATAGTGCAGCCACGTCAGGATATGGAATTGACATTTAACATTAAAGGTAATGCTGAAATAGTTGGTGTTACAAATGCTAATTTAAAAGATATTGAAATAGAGTCGCTTTCTAGCCGAAAAACTTGGAACGGAAAATTATTATTAATAATAAAAAGTGAGAAAAAGGCAGGAAATGCAGTGTTGACAGTAAAAGGTGAAGACCTTGCTGATTCACAACTTACAATAAATATAAAATAATATAAAATGAAAAAACTAATTTTATCGTTGAGTTTATCATTGGTCTTTGTCGCACTATTTGCACAAGATTTATATGATAAACATCAATCTAAGGCTCTTCAGTTGATTAGTCAAATGACAGTAACAGAGAAAATAGATCAACTGTTGAATGATGCTCCAGGTATTGATCATCTTGGTATATCTTCTTACAATTGGTGGAATGAAGCACTACACGGTGTTGCACGTAGTGGGCGTGCTACAGTATTTCCTCAACCTATAGCTTTAGGTGCTACTTTTGACACAAAATTAGTACAGGATGTTGCAACTGCCATTGCTGATGAAGGTAGAGCTAAATATAATATTGCTCAGCAAATCGGAAATAGAGGAATATATGCTGGTCTGACATATTGGTCACCTAATGTAAATATCTTTAGAGACCCTCGTTGGGGACGTGGAATGGAAACTTATGGTGAAGATCCATATTTATCTGGAAAAATAGGAGTTGCATTTGTAAAAGGTTTACAAGGTGACCATCCATTTTTCCTAAAGTCGGCTGCATGTGCAAAGCATTATGCTGTTCACTCTGGACCCGAGGCTTTAAGACATGAGTTTAATGTAGACCCAACTAAAAAGGATTTGTATGAAACTTATCTTCCAGCTTTTGAAATGTTGGTGAAAGAAGGAAAAGTTGAATCTATAATGGGTGCATATAATGCAGTTTATAACGAAAGTGCTTCTGGAAGTAAATTCTTGCTGACAGATATTTTGCGTGATGAGTGGGGCTTTGACGGACATGTCGTTTCAGATTGTGGAGCTATTGCAGATATATATCAGCACCATAAAATAGTTGAAACAGCAGAAGAAGCTGCAGCATTAGCATTAAAAAGCGGTTTAGATTTAAATTGTGGATGGACTTACAAAGCCTTGCACAAAGCTTTTGAAGATGGAATGGTATCTGAAGAGGATATTGATAAAGCACTTTTACGTCTATATATGACAAGGATGAAACTGGGAATTTTACCAGGTGCCGACTCAACTCCTTATGACAACATCCCTGAGGAAGTGATTACCTCAGATAAGCATGCTGATATTGCAAGAGAAGCTGCACAAAAAGGGATGGTTTTATTAGAAAATAAAAATAACACATTACCTATAGATAAAAATACAAGAACAATGTATGTGGCTGGTTCATACGCTACTGATGCGTTTTTGATGCTGGGTAACTATTTTGGTATGTCTCACAGAATGAGTACTTACTTAGAAGGAATTGTTGCTAAAGTAAGCAGTGGAACTAGTATTAACTATAAAATGGGTTTTCAATCAACAGTTCCCAATGTAAATGATTTAGACTGGGCAGCAGGTGAGGTAAGAGGTGCAGATGTCTCGATTGTATTCTTGGGTCTTTCAAATGCAATGGAAGGAGAGGAAGGAGATGCAATCTCATCACCATCTAGAGGTGACAAAATAGATTTAGCAATTCCAGAACACCATATCCAATTTTTACGTGAGGTAACGCATAACAATAATAATAAAGTAGTAGCTGTGGTTACAGGTGGTAGTCCAATGGATTTGCGTGAAGTTTCTGAGATGGCTGATGCTGTTATTATGGCTTGGTATCCAGGTCAAGAAGGCGGATGGGCACTTGGGGATATACTCTTTGGAGATGTTTCGCCATCTGGTAGATTGCCAATAACATTCCCTGAAGATATCTCTAAGTTGCCTGATTTTGAAGATTATACCATGAAAGATAGAACTTATAAATATATGAAAGATAATGTTTTCTATCCTTTTGGTTATGGTTTAACTTATGGTGAAGTCAATTATGACAATATCTCTTTAAAACGTGTTAGAGAAAGAAAAAAAGAGGATATCTATCAAGTTACAGCGGAGATTAAAAATGATGGAAGCTATTCTGTTGAAGAGGTGGTTCAACTATATCTATCAACTCCAAATGCTGGTAAAAATATGCCGCTTAATAGTTTAGTAGATTTTGAACGTGTAAAATTAAATCCAGGAGAATCTAAGACAGTAACATTTGATGTTCCTAAAAATAAGTTGTTAATGGTACAAGATGATGGTTCTAAAAAATATATGAAAGGTGTTCACACTTTTTCAGTATCATCTGCAGCACCAAGTAATCGTAGCAAAGAGTTAGGTACACAAACTTTAGATGTTACTTTTAAATTATAATTATAAAAAAACTGATAGTAAATGAAAAAAATTGCTTTTGTTCTATTTTTTAGTTTGTTGATACAAGTGGTACATGCACAATTTTGGCGTGCTCGAATGCATGACCCATCGACAATTATAAAATGTAAAGATAAGTATTGGGTGTTTGGTACTGGTGATGGTATACATGCTATGTACTCTTATGATTTAGTGACGTGGAGTGATGGTCCATCGCCTTTTACTAAGACTGATTATCCTAAATGGATTGATGGTTATGTAAAAGGAGAAAAAGATTCTAATGGAAAACCAGTGTTTCATGGTAACTTTTGGGCTCCTGATATCATCTTTATGAATGATAAATATTATCTCTATTACTCTTGTTCAGAGTGGGGGACAATGACATCAACTATTGGTTGTGTTACAAATAAAACATTAGACCCAGACGATCCTGAATATAAGTGGGAAGATGTAGGTTTCTTAGGAATATGGTCATATCAACCAGGACTAGCCCTAAATGCTATTGACCCTGCAATGTTTCGTGATAAAGACAACAATGTGTGGATGGCTTATGGTTCTTTTAATGAGCAAGGCATTGTTGTTACAGAAATAGATACAATATCTGGTAAACCAAAAAGCTATAATGGTAACTTGCCAGGAATTTCTGTTGCAAATTCATGGACTGGACCTAATTCAATGGATTATGGTGAAGGTGAGGGAGCAACTATAGTTTATAGAGATGGATTTTATTACTTATTCTATAACAAAGGTGGTTGTTGTGCAGGTGTAAACAGTACATACTATGTTGTTGTTGGTCGCTCAGTTTCGCCTACAGGACCATATTTTGATAAAAATGGTAAAAATCTTCGAACTATACACTCTACTAAAAGTGGTGGATCCGTTATTTTTAAACATGATGACGCCAAAGGTGATGATGATAGATATTATGGACCTGGACATTTTGCTGTCTTAAATGTGGATGGTCAAGATTATGTTTCATTTCACTACTACGACCCAAATTGGCCATATCCTGGTCAACCAGCTGGTGGGCCAACACTTGGATTAGCAAAGCTAAATTGGGATAGTAATGGTTGGCCTTCGGTCAGATTTGATTTTGTTCCAAAGGGAACTTATGTTCTTAAAAATGCTAATAGCAATAAAGTGTTAGATGTTCAAAATCATAATGTTGTAGATGGTGCTTTAGCTTGGCAATATACAGAACAAGATAAATATATGAGTCAAAAGTGGATATTGTCAACAGTTGGTAAAGGTGAGTATATTATTAGAAATGCAGAAAATGATAGACTGTTTCTCGAGGCATCTGGACAAGGTAATGATGAAACTTTAAGACTGACTTCTACTTACTCAGGAGCAGTTAATCAAAAGTTTAGATTGATTAAAGGAACAGATGGCAAAGTAATAATATATCCAACTACAAGTGATAAACTTTTTGAAATTCCATTTGCTTATACTCATGATTATCAGGTGAAATTATTCGGAAATACAAATCACGACTGTCAAAGATGGTATTTTGTACCGTATGAAAAACCAAGTTCTATAACGAATAGTAGTGTTGAAAATATTATGCTTGCAAGTAATCCTGTTGGTGATTATTTAAAAATTAGCAATGTTGACAGGCCAGTGGTAGCAACTGTTTATAATTTAATGGGACAAAGTTTGAAAACAGAAACGATTAATTCTGAAAAGAATGATATTGATGTAAGTAATCTTGAGCCAGCTCCTTATATACTATATCTAGTTGCAGAAGATGATGTGAAATCTATAAAGTTTATAAAACAATAGATAAATTAAAGGTCGGTATTTAAAATATCGACCTTTTTTAATATTCTATTTATGTCTAAAACTAAAATATAAATCTAAAACTGAGGCTAAAAGAATAAAAACTATCCAGTAGTTCTTATTTGTGTACATAACATATCCAGCCAAAATAAATGCAACAGTGCTAAAAAGATAAGGAATAAATACTCTGCTATTTTCACCTTTAGTATTTAGATATTGCCTAACTCGTGCAACAATAATTGCTACTAACCCAATTGCATATATCCAAAAACTTGCTTCATGTTCAATGGTTTTAAGCAAAACGCCTAAAAGAATAATTCCCATTCCGCCATAAAGCAAAATATCCCTCTCTTTAAGATTGTCTCTCATTCTTCAATTACAATAAAAAGTTCTTCATCATCTTTTTTCATAAGATATTGTTCGCGAGCAAATTTTTCGAGATTCTCTTTGCTACCATGCAGCTCTTCCATCTTCTCTTTATTCTCTTTTATTTGTTCTTTATAATGTTCTCGCTGTTCTTTCAAATTTCTATTTAAAGATAATAAAGACACCCTGTCAATAATACTGTTTTGGTCAAAAGCAATAAGCCAAACAAAGAAAAGAATAGTTGTGAGAACATATTTATTTCTCACAATCCGCCAAGCTAATTTCAATTTCTCTTTCTTTGTCATTTTATATCCACCTTTCTAGCAAAGTTAAATTATATACAACTAAAAACAAATAAATATCAATGTACAATGTTCAATGTACAATTATCAATGCGAAATGTACAATGCTCAATGGAGAAAAGATGATTTTCCCTACAAGGAGTTGACCTAGTTTTGGCCCTTAACTTTCATCTTTCAGTTTTCAACTTTCAATTGTAGATTGTCCATTC
>CAZHHH010000040.1:0-20177 GCA_964532085.1 uncultured Marinilabiliaceae bacterium | reverse complement strand
TCAAAATTTAAGGCAATATGATTTTTTTCAAGACTTTTATCAATGAAAAAATCTTTTTTATAATATGCAACTCCTTGCCACTGTTGGTCTTTTATTACCAAAGGCTCTATGTTAGCACTATGCGGAAGTTTTACTTTTTGCCAATTTTGACTATTTAATTGTAAAATTTCATCTATAGACTTATCCACATCTTTTATAAAATACCAATCATCATTAAAAAGTGATTCATACTCTTTGCCTAAATCTACTTTTGTGTGATAGCACCCTACAAAAGCCAGTAATATTAATATAGCGGTTATAAATTTTTTCATTATAAATTTTAAATCTTACTTTAAATAATCAATTGTCAAATAGTCAATTGCAGAAGTAACTTCACCAGAAAAATCGAAAAACGCACAATTTTCCCAAGATGAACCTTGTCCCCATTCATCTTTTAAATTAGAAGAAATCCAAGCTGGCTCCCAATAGAAAACGCCCTTAGCACCTGCATCAACCATGTTTTCATTAAGTTTTTTCATAAATTCATATTGACCAGTTACTGTGTATGCAAAATCCTCAACAACATCTTGATCGTAATAGATATTATTATAACTATCATTTCCAGACGTAGTAAATGGATATGCTGTCTCCATAATTACAATCTCTTTATTATGATTCTTTTTTGCAGTCTTAATAACGGTAGGCAAATTAGCGAAAGAGACCTGCGTATGCCAAATATGATAAAATGAGACACCCATTACTTCAAAATCTGTAATTTTACCATTCTTTATTGCATCACCCAGCCATCTATCCAGATTTTTAGGGTCTGCCACGTGCAGAGCAATTGTAGTTTTCTTGCCAGATTTTTTATCAATATCTCTAATGGCCGAAATTGCAGAATTTACAGCTTTACCCATATTAACCCATTCGCCATTACAAGTATTTAAAGATGGAAAACCAGAATTTGTATTGGTTATCATCATTCCGCAATTGGTCTCATTTCCAACTTGTACCATTTCAGGCAATAAATCTTCTTTTAGTAATTCATTCATAACTTTATATGTATAATTATAGATTGAATCTTCTAAAACGGCTATACTTGTTATGTTTTTCCACGCTTCTGGCACTATTTGTTTACCTGGATCAGCCCAAGTGTCTGAGTAATGAAAATCTAAAAGTACGGCCATTCCATTCTCTTTAGCTCTTCGAATACTTTTTTTAATATCATCGCCATAACTATAAAGTTCAGAATTTTCTCCATAAACATTTGAACTTTTATGCCATATTGGATTATGCCATACTCTTATACGAACAACATTAGCTCCTTTTCTGCCAAAAAGCTCATAAGGGTCTACAACTTCACCATCTTCTTTATATACACCACCTTTATCTTCAATTTGATTTATATAAGATAAATCCACCCCTTTTATATAGTCTGGAATATCATAATAAGAGCTAATATTAATATCATTACCTCCATTATCATTTGAACCATTATCTTCTTTTTTATCATCTTCGATATATGGTCTTACTTCTAATTTAGTGCAAGAAAAAAACACTAACATAATTCCGACTATAAAACTCAACTTCTTCATCCTTTACATTTAATATTATTAATCATTTTAATTATTTAACTCACTACAAAAGTAAAAAACTGTTAAACTAATCGCTTACTCTTTTCTTACAAAAAATTGCTGAAATCATACATTTTCAATAACTAGACCCATTTTTAAGCTGTTTAATGGTCAACAAAGAGTAAAAAAGATTCTTTAATCATACATTTTTAATATTTTAATGTAAGTTTGAAAATAAGTCAAAAATACATATTGTTAAAAAACATTAATAAAATGAGGCGAAAAATTACAGTTTTAACACTCTTATTATTACATTTTCTTGTAATAAAATCTACTCCTCTACATCTTTTTACAAATTTAACAGTGCAAAAAGGTCTAAATTCAAATGAATCAAATTCGATAATTCAAGATAAATATGGATTTGTATGGATAGGCACAGAAGAGGGCATTGCAAGATATGATGGCTACAGAATAACAAAATTCAAATATAATGGAACACCTACAACTATTCCATCAAATAACATTAGCTGTCTTTTGTATGATAATGAACAGATTTGGATTGGCACGTGGAACGGCTTAGCCAAAATAGACATTCAAACATTTGAAATAAAACAGATTAATATAGGGCATTCTAAAACCGTTAGAGCACTATTTAAAGATAGTAAAGGGAAAGTATGGATAGGTACTGAGAATGGTATATTAGTTTACGATGAGCAACAAAACTCATATCTATATTATAACAGACAAAATTCAGATATAAGTCACAACACTATTCGAGCATTTTCAGAAACCAAAGATGGCTCAATATGGATAGGCACTTATGATGGATTAAATAGATTTAAAAATAATGAGTTTAAAAGTTTTCAATTAAAAGGAGACAGAAAACCATTAATTTCAAATAATTTAGTTTTAACAATTGAAACTTCATCCACAAATGACTCTATAATTTGGGTAGGTACTGAAACAGGATTAGTCAGTTTCAATATTTACAACTACAAACCCATTGACTACAACTTAGACAACATCAAACTAAGCAACGAAGTTATAAAATGTATATATCAACAGAATGATACTCTATTATGGTTAGGAACTGACTTTGGCTTAAATATATTAAACTTAAATAATAACCAAGTCTCTACCCACTTCCACGACCCTCTTCAAAATCATACCATAGCTAGCAACGTTATTTGGGAAATATTTGAAGATAATAAAAAGAGAATTTGGTTTATAACATCAGGAGGAGTTAGCTTTATTAATAGCGCAACACCTGCATATGTAATGCATGAAATATTCTACTCAACAAACCAACCACGAGCCGGGAACCAAGTAAAATCGATGCTTACAGACAGATATGGCAACTTATGGATGGCTACAATTCATGGCGTTGTTAAGAAAAATATAAAAAATGGTAAAGAGAAGTATTTTACAACAACATCCCCAATTAATGAGAGAATTTTGTTAGATAATGTATATGCACTTGCAAAAGATAACTACGACCAAATCTGGATTGGAACTGCTGGAGGAATAAATATATGGAATGAAGAAAAACAAGTAATGAAATCCATAACTGCAAATAAAGAGAATGGGCTAACATCAAATTATATAAGTGGATTTGCTATAATGGACGACAACAGTGTGTGGGTTAGTGCATGGGAAGGTGGACTTTTTAAAATAGTTGGTGACACCAAAAAACTAGAGAATCTTAAATTCTTAGAAATTGATAAAAGCGATCAAGGAAAATTCCTTACTGATGGAAAAAGATTATTTGTTGATAACAGAGAAGAATTTTGGGAAATAGATACTAAAAACTTGCAAAAGCAAAATATTATTGAAGTTGAAAAAATCATTGAAAAGAAACCAATTACTTCTCATTTATATAGTAAAGATGGTACTATTTGGCTAGGAATTGAGAATAGTTTTATAAAATATATACCTGACAAAGGAATAGATAAGATTATAGAGTTAGAAAATCCTACTTCATCTAAGCTAATCAACATAACAGAAGGTGAAAATTCTAATATAATTGCAACAACCTACAATTCAATAATAAAAATTAGTGATGATACACAAATCACTATCCCAATTAACACTAACACCTATTTTAAAGGATTTTACAACCACTCATCAACAGTTTATGACAACAAAACTATATTTTTTGGAGGAGACAATGGATATGTTGAAATAGATATAGAAAACATTAAGAAAAAAAATGAAATAAGTGATATTTATATATCTGCATTTTATATCAACAATCAATTACAATCACCACTAGACGAAAGCAATATTTTTGATAAAGAGATCAACTTTCTAAATAATATAGAATTAAAATATAATCAAAATGCTATATCAGCTGATTTAACAACTCTTGATTACTTCTCACCACAAACTTCTCAATATAAATACAGATTAACACCGTCTGAAAACATTTGGAATAAAGCAACAGGTGAAAGAAATATTGCAGTATATTCAAACATCAAACCAGGCAAATATAAGCTTGAAATCAAAGGAAAAAGTCTAAATGGCGATTGGAGTGATACTAAAGAGATTCCAATAAATATAAGACCACATATTCTTTTAAGCAACTTATTCATAATCTTATACATTGTTATAATTATTGCTTTAATATATCTTGTATTCAACATATTTAAATATAGATATAAACTAAAAAATGAGGTTGAAATAATAAAACTACAAAGCGAAAATGATAAAAAAATATATGAATCTAAAATTAATTTTTTCACAAATATATCTCACGAATTTAGAACTCCTTTGACCCTAATTTTACCACCAATAAAGCAAATTCTGGATGAACTTAAAGATCCATCACAAAAGAATATTCTACAATTAGCCTATAAAAATGGTCTTAGACTTTCAAGATTGGTAAATCAGCTCTTAGACTTGCGAAAAATAGAAAGCGCAGATATAAAGCTTAACTTATCTACTTTTAACTTAAATACTCTCTGTTTCGATGTATACAACTCATTTAGCGATGTAGCCAATAGAAATGAGATAAATTATCAAATTAATTTACCAAAAAAAGATGTCACAATAGAGGCAGATAGAGAAAAGCTCGAAATTATACTTTTTAATTTGCTCTCAAATGCCTTTAAATTCACAAATTTTGGAGGAAAAATTGAACTTAATATAGTTTTCGAGAATAAACTTATATTTACCATTGAAGATAGCGGGATTGGAATTTCGTCAGATGATTTAGATAAAATATTTAATCAATTTTACCAATCTTCAAATAACGGAGAGATACATAAAACTGGCTCAGGTATTGGTTTAACACTAACTAAGCAATATATAGAACTTCACAAAGGTGAAATTACCGTTGAAAGTACACCAAATGAAGGAACGAGATTTACAATTGATTTGTCAGCTACTGTCTCAAACAAAACAACTAAAATTGACAGAAAAACAGAACAATATGAAATAATTGACAGCATCTCAACAGATGAACTGGAAGGGATAAATAAAAAAACCATTTTAGTGGTAGATGACAATCAAGATATTTTAGATTATATAAAATGGAATCTACAGCACAAATACAAGATAATAACTTCAACAAATGGCAAAGATGCACTAGAAAAAACAGACAAAATGCACCCAAGCTTAATAATTAGTGATATCACAATGCCGATTATGGATGGAATTGAACTATCAATAAAGATTAAAGAAGAAAAAACAACAGCACATATTCCAATTATCTTATTAACTGCAAAAGCTTTTGAAGAACATAAAATTGAAGGTATAAAGAGTGGAGCGAGTATATATATAACCAAACCGTTTGACATTGATTATTTAGATTCTTGCATTAATTCTATATTTGAAAGAGAAGAAGAACTTATTAAATTTATTAGAAAACAATTAATCATAACACCCACAAAAAAAGATATTGTAGATGAAGATGAACAGTTTTTATCAAAAGTTATATTAATTATTGAGAATAATATTTCCAATCCAAAGCTTACAGTAGAATTTATAGCTAACAAAATTCATATAAGCTCAACACATCTATATAGAAAAGTAAAAGAAATTAGTGGTTTATCACCTAGTGAAATTATTATAAACTACAGACTTAAAAAGGCTGCTGCTCTATTAAAAGGAGGTGAGCTAAACGTTACAGAAACAGTATATGCTGTTGGATTTTCCAGCATTTCATCATTTTCAAAAAGTTTTAAAAACAAATATGGTGTCACACCTGGAAAATTTAAATAAAAAAGAAAAGAGAGGCGAACCTCTCTTTTCCTTAACTTTAACCTTAACCTTACTTATGAAAAAAATTGCTTTTTGTCCTATAATTTGATTCGTTCATCAAACTATAATGCAAGTTTATCAAAAATATATGATAATATTTGGATATTTAACAGACATTAACCATGCAAATAAAAAACCATCACACAAAAATCACCCAACACACTAAAAATCAACAAACTAAAACAAACTCTACTACCCACTATACCTTAAAAAAATCAAAAAAGGTAACTTCTACCAATATTGCTCTAGTTTCATTCGAAAATAAAGACAAAAAAAATTGGTTCCCACTTCTATAAAGAGAGAACCAATTATTTCCTAACCCTAAACCTATTATTATGAAAATTTACCTTCTAACTTTGATTTTTCATAAATAAAAGAGAGGCGAACCTCTCTTTTATCCTTAACTTTAACCTTAACCTTACTTATGAAAAAAATTGCTTTTGTCCTATAATTCGATTCGTTCATCAAATTATACTGCAAGTTTATCAAAAAGTTTCAATATAATTTGCAAGTTTAACAGAGTTTAACTATACATAAATATAAAAACAATCACTCAACCTCATAACAACCTCAATATAAGGCTATAAAGTTTAAAAGAACAAATCTTATACTTTAAAAAAATACAAAAAGGTAACTCTAACTATTATTACCCTTTTTAAAAACAAAAAAGGTTCTCCCTAAAAAAGAGAGAACCAGTTATATTTTAACCCTGATCTTAATTATGAAAATTCTATTCTAAATTTAGCTAAAAAATAAAAGAGAGGTGAGCACCTCTCTTTTACCTTAACTTTAACCTTAACCTTACTTATGAAAAAAATTGCTTTTTGTCCTATAATTCGATTCGTTAATCAAACTATAATGCAATTTTATCAAAAATTCTTATTAAACAAGACACATTTAACAGTCTTTAACTCACAATAATAAAATTATTTATTATAAAAAACTATATAACAAAGAATAGATAAGAGATAGACTAAATACTTGTATATACAACACTAAGTGATAATACCTTAAAAAAATAAAAATTAGTAACCTCCAGGCTATCTATGCTTTTCGTGAATTTCACTTATAATATTTAATACTTGAGGAATAACCATTTTATTTTCATCTGCATAGATAACAAAGTGGCTATTTTGAATTTTCAATTGATCTTCCCATTGCTTAGACATTCTATTCAGCACCTGCTTCTCTGTAACATCATCTCTATTAACTACTCGTTGTATGCGTAGCTCTTTAGGGGCATATACGGTTATAATATAATCCATATTTTTATCTCCACCACTTTCAAACATTATAGCCGCTTCATTCATTACGAAGTTGCTTTTTTGATACTTTGCCCATTTTTCAAAATCATCTCTAACAGCTTTATGAACCATCTTCTCAACTTGAGTAAGTATATCTTGATTGGTAAATATAATTTCAGCAACCTTTTTTGTATTTAACTCCCCACCATCATACACATCGGCACCAAACAGTTTTTTATAAAGATTAATCAAATCCTCATCACTATTAATCAATCTTTTTGCATTAGAATCTGAATTATAAACAGGAATACCTAACAACTCAAATATCTTTGAAATAGTGGTCTTTCCGCTACCTATTCCACCTGTTAAACCAATTTTGATAACATCGTTCATATTATTTTTTTTCTAATAGATAATCAACATATATAGGAGAAAAATCAACTCTTTGAATAAACGGATTATCATATTCAAGTTTAACTTTTAATCGCTGTGGTCGTTCATCATTAAGGAGGGATTGATTATCAACAGTTATGCTAAAATCTTTCTCGTTAATTTTATCAAATTTGCTCATTCCTGTTCTAAAAACGATTTTAATATCAGGTGGAAATAATTTTAATCGCACTGAATCATTCAAATCTGGATTTTCTATGGGAACAACAATACTTTTTTCAGTAAAAAGTTCTACTGGAGCAATTAAATTTACTTTATCACAAGAGTATTCAATGGTTCTCTCCTTTTTTAAAGAAATACTCTTTTTTATAGTATCAGAAACATCAAAAAACCTTTGAAAAGATGTATAAACATATTGCATAGTGTCTATTATCTCATTATATCCAGAAACTAGAACTGAATCAGGTGTAAATTTTATTTCATCAGACAAAGTATATTGCTTTTGAAAACTAAGTTCACCATCAAATTTAACGGCCAATTTTTTATATGCTTTAGGCTCCAATTTTATACATAAGGTATCTGGAGAAACTTTCAATAAGTCAACTCCAACGAGCAACTGACTTAATATTTTATCATATTGATCTGATGCCAATAAATAATGACCCTTGTTTTTAGATATATGTAATTTAGAGACATCATAACTTATAGGTGACATTTTATTAGATATAGCTTGGCGAATAAGACTATACCCCACCCCCTCAATTTTAACATCAAGTTTCTGTGTTGAAGGGCTAAGCAAAATCATCTCTTCAGGAATATTTGTCAACTTCACTTTTAAATTATATTCATAAGTAAAATCATTCCTTAGCGCATTAAAAAGCCAAATAAATGTTGATATAATTACGAAAACCATAAAAACAATTACATCCTTTTGTAGAAAAAATGTTTTAACTCTTATAAAAAACTTGTTTTTAACAATTCTATCAATTATTTTTTCATAATATTTTTTTATTGCTTCCATCAACCTGTTTTTTGGATAATATAATCTCAAAAGTCCCTAAATATTTTTCGCAATTTTCATCACAATTTATAAAATGGCAACTGTTTACATTTATATTTAAAATGCAGACACCATAAATTTAGGATAATTCTTAATACTAAATTAGTAAATTGTATTAAATAAAAAAGCCAACAACTAAATAATCAGCTGTTGGCCATTTTTAATCTTTTCAGTAAATTTATTTATTTACAGCATCATTCATACTTTGAACTATTGCAGACTTATCAACTTTAATCTTTACACCATCAGCAATTTCTACTGTAACGTATGCGTCTTTAATTTCCGAAACTTTTCCATAAATTCCGCCAGTAGTTATAATTTTATCTCCTTTTTTAAGAGCTTCACGATATGCTCTTAACTCTTTCTGTCTCTTCATTTGAGGACGAATCATAAAAAAGTAGAAAACTACTATAATTAATAAGAATGGTAAAAAACTCATTAACGCACTTCCTTGTTGTGCTTCTGGTGCTAAAGCTAAAAATGTATTTAACATATTATACTATTTTAAAAATTTAGTTTTTATATCAATTTGTAAATTTAGTAAATTTACTTTTCATATTTTGTTATTTGCTCCTCTTTTATCAAATGTTCTGCAATTTTATCCAAAATTCCATTAATAAAAGTTCCACTTTTCGGAGTAGAATAGTGTTTTGCAATTTCGATATATTCGTTCAATGTTACTTTAAGCGGAATAAGCGGGAACTCAATAATTTCTGTTAAAGCTATGTGCATTAATATAGTATCCATAACAGAGACACGTTCGTGCTCCCAATTAATAGAGTATTTTTTAATTAATTCGTTATATTTATCTCTATTTAAAATTGATTTTTCCAACAATGTTTTAATGAAATTCACATCACTATCAGAATCTTTATCATTAAAATCTATTGGCTTTAACAATCTATGTTTTTCAGCATTAGCCTGATTAAACTCTTTAAAAGTTTTAATAATCATACTAACAATAAACTCTGACTCGTCATTCCACCAAATAGACATATCTTCAAACAGTGAATATAGCGGTAGGTATTGTCCAATAACCTTTTCTACAAGTTTTACTAAAAATCTTCGATCCGCATCATAAGAGGTGGTTTCTTCTGCCATATAAGCAAGATATAAATCACTTTTTATAACTTCATTATAAATTTCTACTATAAACTCTGGATCTTGTGTCCACGAAAGGCCTGTGGCATCAATATATCTTAATAAATCTTCATTTTCAGATAACTGATTTAATAAAAGATTGTCTATAAATTTCGTATTAGGATTTAACTCCTCAGGTGTAGGCATTCGTTTATTTTTGCCTATTTCTATACGTTTTTCGGCTAAAAGTTTTAATTCTAGCATCAAAAGTAGAATTAAGTTATATAGTTCGTAAGACTTGGATATACTGCGTAATAACTCATTTGATGCAAGCTTTAAGTCATTTTCATTATTCTGATTATATGAATACATTATTTGCATCACTTTCACTCTTAACAATCTTCTACTTAACATTTCTCAAAGAACTTTAAATATATTAATCGATTTTATTACGGCAAAAATAGCTCTTTTTTATTATTAAACCACAAATAAAATAAATTTTAAAGAAAATTATATTTGTTGACTATTAAAGATTAAAAAAACACAAAGTATCTATCATAAGATACTAATAACTAACTAAAAAGTAGGAATATTAAAAAAAATATCAGATATTTGAACCATTATTAACCTTAAAAAACTTTATTAATTAAAATTTTGTGAGATGGAAGGAATTGACAAGATGGATAATTTCGAGCAAAGAGATGACATTTTCTCAAAAACAATTAGAGCGGGGAAAAGAACTTACTTTTTTGATGTCAAAGCAACAAGAAGAAATGACTATTATCTAACTATCACAGAGAGCAAAAAAAGATATGAAGAGAATGGAAAATTCTTTTTTGAAAAACACAAATTATTCCTTTATAAGGAGGATTTCGAGAAATTTTCAGAAGGATTGATGGAAACTATAAACTACATCAAAGAAAGTCTTTTAAGTAATACAGAAGAGACTCCTATACAAACTGAAAACAAATCTGACATTGAAACAAAAATTGCAAATATGAGTTTCGAAGATTTAAACGATTAATAAAAAAGCCGGTTTTAAACCGGCTTTTTTATTAATCATACTTTTCCATTTTGTCAAGTATTGTTACATCTTTAGTCGCATTACTCTGTATTTTTAAATAACACAACATACTGTCTGCACCAGCACTATAACATACCTCTTGAACTTTTTCTACAATTTTCATTAGTTCACTATACTCCCCCTCCATCACTGTTTCAAATGGCGTAACACGATATTTTACACCAGACTGTTCAATAACTGAAATAGCACTATCAACAATTGCATAAGCATCTACATCTTTTGATTGCGGAACTATCTGAATCGCAATATTTACATTTTTATTCATTAATATATATTTAAAATTTACTTCGCATATTCTTATGTAAATTAAGTTTAAATAAAAACAACTACCAACTTATAGGGATTGATTTATGACAATAACAATACTATTTTTGCATAATCTTTAAAAATAATGGGATTATTACATTCAATATCAAAATATAACTTTTTAATATGACATTAGCTGAATTAGCCACAGGGGAAGAAGCAATTATTGCAAAGATAAAAGGATATGGTGCATTCAGAAGACGAATTTTAGAAATGGGCTTTTTAAGAGGAAAAAAAGTAAAAGTTATTAAAAATGCACCTCTTAAAGACCCAATTGAATA
Source organism: uncultured Marinilabiliaceae bacterium (assembly GCA_964532085.1). Lineage (GTDB taxonomy): Bacteria > Bacteroidota > Bacteroidia > Bacteroidales > Marinilabiliaceae > CAZHHH01. The sequence goes on along the minus strand of CAZHHH010000040.1, from coordinate 8,919 downwards.
CCAAATATTAAACTACAATGTATCACTTAGGCGAGCTGAGGCTCACTTAATTGAAGTTGTTCCGCTTAGCAAAATTGAACAATTTGCAGAAGCCACATTTTTAGGGACAGTTGAAGATAATAAAATCATTGAAAAGGCTGTAAAAGATAAAAGAAAATCCATTAATGTAGCTTTAGTTGGAAATCCAAATTGTGGAAAAACTACTATTTTCAATTATTTGAGTGATTCTTTTGAACACGTGGGAAACTATGGTGGTGTTACAGTTGATGTTAAAACTAGCTCTTTTGATTTTGAAGGTTATAAAATAAACTTATCTGATTTACCTGGAACTTATTCACTTTCGGCATATAGCCCTGAAGAGATATACGTTAGAACACATATTAGCGAGCAACTGCCCGATATTGTCATAAATGTTGTTGATGCATCAAATCTGGAGAGAAATCTATACTTAACTACGCAACTTATGCATATGGATGTAAAAGTTGTGATGGCACTTAATATGTATGACGATTTACAAAAGCGTGGTGATGAATTAAATTATCGTCATTTGGGCAAGATGCTTGGAATTCCAATAGTTCCAACCGTTGGTTCACGTGGCAAAGGCCTTGCAACTTTACTGAAGAATGTTATTACTGAATATGAAGATCAAAATCATAAATTAGTAAAAGTAAATTTAGGCAATCACCTAGAACAAGCGGCTACAAATATTGAAAACTTAATTGAATCAGAGGATAGATTAAATCTGGTAACAACACCTAGATTTATGGCTATCAAACTTCTAGAAGGCGATGAAGGTTATAAAAAATATATTTCAAATATAGATTTTAGCACTTTAAACGATCAAGTTCAGAAAGAGCAAAAACATATTGAAAAGACCTATAATGAAGATATAGAAACTGTTATAACAGATGCTCGTTATGCTTTTATAGCTGGAGCATTAAAAGAGACATATAAAGAGAATCCTGAAAAACGTAGGCGAAGAACAGAAGCAATTGACCATTTTTTGACTCATAAACTGATAGGTTTCCCGCTCTTTTTCTTATTTATGTACCTTATGTTTCAAGCCACCTTTGTATTAGGAGAATATCCTATGGATTGGATTGAAGCTGGCGTAGCTGCACTTTCAAGACTTATTAATAATAGCTTTACGGATGGTCCTTTTAAAGATTTAATTGTAAATGGAGTAATTGGCGGCGTTGGTGAGGTTATTGTCTTTCTGCCAAATATTTTAATTCTATTTTTCTTTATCTCATTTATGGAAGACACTGGCTATATGGCTCGTGCAGCTTTTATAATGGATAAAGTTATGAATAAAGTTGGGCTTCACGGAAAGTCTTTTATCCCTTTAATAATGGGCTTTGGTTGTAATGTGCCTGCAATTATGGCAACTAGAACCATTGAAGATAAAAACAGTCGCTTAATTACAATACTCATAAATCCATTTATGTCTTGTAGCGCACGACTGCCAGTTTATATACTGTTTATTGCTGCATTTTTTCCTGAACATCCTGGTACACTTCTATTTTCACTATATGCTATAGGAATTTTAATAGCTGCATTGATAGCTTTAATTTTCAAAAAAGTATTATTAACAAAAGAGCAAGTACCTTTTGTTATGGAGCTTCCACCCTATCGAATGCCGACTTTGAGAAGTACATTAAGACATATGTGGCACAAAGGAGAGCAATATTTGAAAAAGATGGGTGGAATTATTTTAATTGCATCAATAATTATCTGGTTTTTAGGATATTTTCCACGTCACAGTAGCAAATATGATGCTCACTTAACCGAAATTGAAACTGCAAAACAGAAGTTTGAAACACTTTCTGAATATATAACAAATGAAGAAGCTTTTGAAGAGCTAGAAACAACGCTTGAAGAGGAGGTAAAACATATTGAAGAGAAAGAACATAGACTTCAACAAGAGGAAAGTTTAATTGGAAAAATGGGACACGCCATTGAGCCTCTAATACGTCCATTAGGTTTTGATTGGAAAATGGGTATTAGCATTTTAAGTGGTGTTGCTGCAAAAGAGATTGTGGTTAGTACAATCGGTGTTTTGTATCACTCCCCAGATGTTGAAGATGAAATAGGTAATAAAAAATTAATTAAGAGTTTGCAAGATGATAAATATGAAGATGGTACACCTGTCTTTACACCATTAGTTGCACTCTCATTTTTGATTTTTATACTAATATATTTTCCTTGTGCAGCTGTTATTGCAGCTATAAATAAAGAAGCTGGCTCGTGGAAGTGGGCTCTATTTACGGTTGTTTACACAACTGGTTTAGCCTGGATAGCTTCATTTTTAGTTTATAATGTAGGAGGATTATTCTTTTAAAAATTAAAGATTATGATACAAGAAATTTTGACATATATAACCGTTGCAATTGCTTTTGTTATTGCAATTAGAAGTATTTATAAAACATTTTTTCCGGCAGATGGAGAAACAGCTTGTTCAAGCTGTATATCATCTGGTTGCGGAACAAAAAGTTTAGTAACAGGAAAAAGCATTAAGAAAGAGATAGATTTCAAGACTATATCTGTAGAGAAGAAGTGAAATTACTCTAATAAATCAGCAATCTCTTTTTTAACACGAGATATCTGTTTTCCTTTTATAGATATTAAACTAAAAAGTGCGCTATCATCATATAGCTCTTTGCACATAACTACACCTTTTGCTAAAAATTGTTCTTTTTGAGATTTTGTCAATTCTGTTAAAGTTGTGATAGGAAAAAGATTATTATCTTCTACAATCTTTTTAATACTATTTTCTTTAGGAAAATCCCAACTTATCAATTTTAAACCACTACACAAACCGTAGTTCATTGCATCTTCTGTAAATCTTGTATTTGTTGCTATCCAGCCAAAAAACTGATAATCATTGAACCCCTCTATCCTTTTCGCATCGATTATATCATTCACGCGCGAACGAATATAAAGTGGAACTCTTACACTCGCATATTTTCCTTGACTATTATAATATTTACACTCTACAAAGTGCTGTTCTTTTTCTTTTGTTGCAATTACATCAACTTCGTGTGTAACACATTTCCCATTTAAAACCTTTCCAACTTCAACACTATACCCTTGAGCTTCAAATAATTTACCCATAAAATTCTCAAATGGATATCCAGTTGGACCAAGTTCCATAATTGCCTTCTTCAAACTATATCGTGCAGCACGGCTTCGCTCCTTTTTTCGTAAAATGGAAAAAGCTCTACCATATATCTTCTTGGTAGTTACACCCTCCACAATCCAGTTCTCAATGTTAGAAATAACCTCTTGAACTAATGGCTCAGAAGCACCTGCACGACGTAGTGAATTTGCTAATTTATCAGCTGAAAAAAGTTCTAATTCACCGTCTGCTTTTTTAATGTAAATCGATTTTTTAGAACTCATATATTATTTTTATTTATACATTTTATTTAATAAATGTGCATCTGCTAAAACTATTGCAGACATAGCCTCAACAATGGGTACAGCACGAGGAACTACACAAGGATCGTGACGGCCTTTTGCTTCCATTACGACTTCTTTACCATCCATATCAACAGTATTCTGTACTTTAGAAATAGTTGCAACAGGCTTAAATGCTACTTTAAAATAGATATCCTCACCATTGGAAATACCACCTTGAATACCACCAGAACGATTTGTTTTTGATTTAATTTTTCCATCAACATTTATAAACTCATCATTATGTGCAGAACCAAGCATAGATGCAGCCTCAAAACCAGAACCATATTCAAATCCTTTTACTGCATTAATACTTAACATTGCTTGAGCTAATATTGCGTGAAGTTTGTTAAACACAGGCTCACCCAATCCAACTGGAAGACCAGATATAACACAAGTTATAACTCCTCCAACCGAATCTTTATCACGACGAATAGTATCGATATATTCAATCATCTCCTTAGCCATTTCATCATCTGGACAGCGCACAATATTGCTCTCAATATTATTTAAATCTAGCTCTGTATATGGCTTATCTAATTTTAACTCACCAACTTGCGAAACATAAGCTTTAATTGAGATTCCTAATGGTTCCAACATTTTTTTTGCAACAGCACCTGCAGCAACACGAGCAATGGTTTCACGAGCCGACTGTCTTCCGCCACCTCGATGGTCTCTAATACCATATTTAGTTTGATAAGTATAATCAGCGTGAGATGGTCTATAAAGATCTTTCAAATTACCATAATCAGCTGGTCTTTGATCTTTGTTTCTTATCACAAACGCTATAGGTGTACCAGTTGCTTTTCCCTCAAAAACTCCAGATAAAAACTCTATTTTATCCTCTTCATCTCTAGGTGTGGTAATCTCTGATTGTCCTGGTCTTCGTCTATCAAGTTCTTGCTGAACGTAATCAATGTCAATTTCTAAACCAGGAGCTACCCCTTCAATAATACCACCTACACCAACTCCGTGAGACTCTCCATAAGTGGTTATTTTATATAATGTTCCAAATGAATTTCCTGCCATAATTAATAAATTAATTTAATACAATATCAAAAATAATAATTTTTGAGTGGTAAACACAAAAAAAAGATGTTTCATTATAAGAAACATCTTTTTAAATATAAATATCGTTTTATTAACAGCTACAACCAGAACCACAACCGCTAGGATTGCAATTCATCTCGTTAGCTAATTCGAATAACTCCTCATCAGTTGCTTCTCTAACTGAAAGTATTGAACCACTAAAATGTAAATCATCACCAGCTAATGGGTGATTAAAGTCCATTTTAATGTAATCATCTTCAATTTCTAAAATTAATCCATTCATACGATTACCGTGCGCATCTTGCATGGGTACAGAGTTTCCAAGCGCAATCATATTTTCATCAATTTGACCATTGACTTCAAAAATATTTTTTGGCAACTCAACTACAGCCTCTGGATTAATTTGTCCATAAGCATCATCGGCAGATAAGTGAAAACTGAATGTATCATTAGCTTCCATATCCAAAAGCTTTTCTTCAAACATTTCTAACATCTTACCTGCTCCGAAGATAAACTCCAACGGATTTTCTGTTGATGTCTCTTCAATTAATTCACCCTCTTCGCCATCTAAACGAAGTTTGTAGTCTAATGAGACAAATTTATTTCTTCCAATTTTCATAACTAAACTTATCTTTGTGATTATATTATACAAAATAAGAGAGAATTATCCTTTTTATCAAACAGTTCTTTAAATAAATTCAAAAGATTAACACTTTTTAAAAGAATTTTCTCAGACAATGAAGAATGAATAATGAAGAATGAACAATGGATGATGAGCACATTGAAAAATTGCACATTGAAAATTGTACATTGATAATTTCACATTGAACATTGATAATTGAACATTGAACATTGATAATTGAACATTTATTGAACATTTACTATATTTGTAATTCAATTTTTAAATAGAAATAGATGATTGAAGATGTAAAATCTCTTCTTATAAAAGAAGCGGAAGCGATACGAAATATTCCTGCGAGCGACAGTTTTGAAAAGGCTATAACACTTATTTACAAACACGTTCACGACAAAAAAGGAAAATTAATTACCAGTGGTATGGGAAAAGCTGGACAAATTGCCAATAATATAGCCACTACATTTAGTAGTACAGGTACACCAGCTGTTTTTTTACATCCATCAGAGGCACAGCACGGTGACCTGGGTGTTGCTCAAGAAAATGATGTGATGCTAGTTATTTCTAATTCTGGAAAAACTCGTGAAATTCTCGAATTAATTGAACTAACAAAAGCACTATATCCGCAAATACCTTTTATAGTTATAACAAGTAACGAAGAGTCATTTTTGGCAAAAAAATCTGATGTCTTTATTCATACAGGAAATCCAAAAGAAGTATGCACATTAGGCCTAACGCCAACAACATCAACAACTACAATGACTGTTATAGGTGATATTTTGGTTGTTTTATTAATGAAAAAAATAAAATTTGATAATCAAGCATATTCACTTCGTCATCACGGCGGATATTTAGGAGATAAATCAAGAGAACAAGCAAAAAATATAAAATAAAATGAGAATATTAAAAGAGAAAACATCAGCAATTATAATAGATTTTCAAGAGAGACTTTTTCCTGTGATTGATGAAAAAGAGAAAATCGAAAACAACACACAAATTTTAATTCAAGGTTTAAATGCATTAGAAATTCCAATAATTGTTACAGAGCAATATAAAAAAGGATTGGGCGAGACTATTGCACCGCTTTCTTCACTTTTAAAAGAAGCTACTTTTGTGGATAAAGTAACATTTAGCTGTTGCGACGAACCTGTTTTTATGGAAAAAATAGATAGTGATAAAAAATTTGTAATTCTTGCAGGTGTTGAGGCTCATATTTGTCTTTTACAAACAGCTATAGATTTAAAAGAAAAAGGCTATCAACCAGTTGTTATAGAGGATTGTATCGGTTCACGAACACCAGAAAACAAACAAGTTGCAATAACCAGATTAATTCAAGAGGGCGTATTAATTTCAAGCACAGAATCAATTCTTTTCGAACTTTGTAGAGCGGCAGGAAATGACACTTTTAGAACAATATCAAAACTAATTAAATAAGTATGCGCACAATTTACGGCATTGGTGAAGCGCTTTTGGATATTGTTTTTAAAAATAGTCGTCCAATTGAGGCTGTAGCTGGTGGAAGCACACTAAACTCTTTGGTTTCACTTGGACGAATTGGACTCAATCCAAAGTTTATATGTGAAGTCGGAAATGACAAAACTGGTAAGATAATCGAAGAGTTTTTTGTTCAAAATGGAGTATCATTAAATTATGTAACAAAGAAAGATAATTACCAAACTCCTGTTGCACTTGCATTTTTAAACGAAAAAAATGACGCAGAATATGAAATTTATAAAGATTATAGCACACAATCTTTAACAACAAATATTCCCAACTATCAGGAAGATGACTTATTATTAATTGGTTCTTTCTTTGCTCTAAATCCATCACTTAGAGATGAATTAAAATTGCATTTGGAAAGTGCAAAAAATAGTAATTCAATAATAATCTATGATCCAAATTTTAGAAGTCATCACAATCATAAATTGAATGAGATGCAACAAATAATTGAAGAAAACTTTAATTATGCCAGCATTATCAGAGGTAGTGACGAAGATTTTAAGAATATATACGGAGTAGATAAAATTGAAGATATGGCAGAGATTATACATAAATTTTCAAAAAATGTAATAATTACTGCCAATTCAAATAAACTATTTTTAAGTACTCCTAATTTTCAAAAATGGTATCCTGTGAAAGAGATTGTACCAGTTAGCACCATTGGAGCTGGAGATAGCTTTAATGCAGGAATTATTCAAGGTATATTATCAAATAACATCTCTCAAAAAGAGCTAAATAGTATTGATGAAACTCTTTGGGATAAAATAATTGAACTTGGAATTGAATTTTCTGCCGATGTCTGTTGTTCTACAGAAAATTATATATCTAAAGAACTTGCTTCTAAATTTTAAAATATCAAAAATGGAAAAGAAAAACAGTAGCATAAAATTATCTTTTTGGATTTTTATAATCCTACTATTGATGTTGGTAACATTTTCAGTTCAAAACTCTTTTTTAGTTACCGTTAAACTTATTTTTTGGGAAATAAATATGCCTTTAGCTGTTCTACTAATATCTACATTGATTATTGGAGTTGTTGGCGGAATGCTTTATTCGTATTTTAAATATAGAAAACAAGAAAAGGAAAGCACCGAAGACAGTGATAATATTGAGGAGAATGAAACTATTTAGCTCAACACTTTTCGGACCAATTCAATATTTTGCTCATTTAGCCAATGAAAAAGAAGCATTAATAGAAATACATTGCCATTATGGGCGCAAAAGTTATAGAAATAGATACTCTATTTTAGGGGCAAATGATATTATTTCACTTTCTGTACCTATCGAAAAGCAAGACAAAAGATGCTTTACAAAAGATGCTAAAATTTCTTACGATACAGATTGGCAAAATCAACATTGGAAATCTATTGAATCTGCGTATAATTCCTCGCCATATTTTCTATTTTATAAAGATGAATTGTATAATATAATTTTCAAGAAGTGGAGCAATCTTCTTGATTTGAATATTTCAGCAACAGAGTGGATAATGGAGTGTATAGATATTGACACAAAACTAACTTATACAGAAGAGTATTATTTTGCAAAAGAGGATGATTTTGATACACGTGAACTGATTTTACCTAAAAATAGAGTTACGACTGATATTCATTTTGAATCAACTCCATATCGTCAACTTTTTAATATCAATAATAAATTTGTTGAAAATCTATCCATTTTAGATTTACTTTTTAACAAAGGACCAGAATCTTTATTGGTTTTACGGGATTCATATCAACTATAAGAAAGAAAAATTAGGTGCAGTTATTCACAATCTCAATAAGAGGAAACATACCAAAACTATATGTTATAAAAATAGCAAAATGGTTTATGCTAACAATGCCCATTTTGATGCTTTTTTATAAAGATATGGGTTTCACAAATGAAGAGGCATTCAGATTAAAAGCACTTTATTCTATAGTTATTGTAATTTTTGAAATTCCCTCAGGATATTTTGCTGATATTTTAGGTAGAAAAACCACCCTAATACTTGGTGCAATACTCGGCACATTGGGATTTTTATTTTACTCAATTGGACATAGTTTTATCTATTTTGCATTGGCGGAAATCACTTTAGGACTTGGACAGAGCTTCATTTCTGGTTCAGACTCCGCCCTACTATATGATTCATTAAAAGAAAATAATCAACAACACGACTATACAAAATTTGAGGGATTAATCACATCCATAGGCAATTATGCTGAATCACTTGGCGCAATAATTGGTGGTGCACTTGCCGAAATTTCTTTAAGGACACCATTCTTTTGGCAAACTGGCAT
>CAZHHH010000039.1:0-20909 GCA_964532085.1 uncultured Marinilabiliaceae bacterium | reverse complement strand
GCAAAATTTGTTGTAACTGGTGATGCTACGCAGATTGATTTGCCGCATAAACAGAAGTCTGGATTGGTGGAGGCTATGAAAATATTAAACAATATTAAAGGTGTGAAAATCATAGAGTTTAACGTGAAAGATATTGTTAGACATAGATTGGTACAAGATATTGTTAATGCATACGACAATAAAAAGAAATAGAATTTTAATATAAAACATTTTCAAATATTATGGAAAACGCTATTGTAAACACTAACTACAATTTTCCTGGTCAAAAAAATCTTTATGTTGGCAAGGTTAGAGATGTATATAACATTGATGATAACTATTTGGTAATGATTGTGTCAGACCGTATTTCGGCATTTGACGTGGTTTTGCCTAAAGGAATTCCGTTTAAGGGGCAGGTTTTAAACCAAATTGCAGCTAAATTTCTGGATGCAACAGAGGATATTGTATCAAATTGGAAAATAGCAACTCCTGATCCAATGGTTACTGTTGGGCATTTTTGCTCTCCGTACAAGGTAGAGATGGTTATCCGTGGTTATTTAACTGGTCACGCTTGGCGCGAATATAAGGCTGGAAAACGTCAAATTTGTGGTGTACCTCTTCCTGATGGAATGGTTGAAAATCAGAAGTTTGAAAAACCAATTATTACCCCAACAACAAAAGCTGATTTTGGTCACGATGAGGATATTTCACGTGAAGAAATTATAAAACAAGGTTTGGTTTCTGAGGAGGAATATAAAGAACTAGAAAGAATAACCTATGAGCTTTTTGAGCGTGGCACTGAAATGGCTGATGAAATGGGACTTATTTTAGTTGACACTAAATATGAGTTTGGAAATAAAGATGGAAAAATATTGTTGATTGATGAAATTCATACACCAGATTCATCAAGATATTTCTATAAAGAGGGTTATCAAGAGCGTTTAGAAAATGGCGAACAGCAACGTCAATTGTCTAAAGAGTTTGTACGCCAGTGGCTTATCGAAAATGGTTTTCAAGGTCAAGATGGACAGCAAGTCCCAGAAATGTCTGAGGAGTATGTAAATAGCGTATCAGAAAGATATATAGAGCTTTATGAAAAAATTACAGGCGATAAGTTTGTAAAAGCTAATCCAGATGATGTAAAAAGTAGAATTGAAACTAATGTAACAGAGTATTTGAATAGTTTGTAGGTGTTTTTTTTAGTTTCCCGCAGATATACGCAGATTTTTTACCGCTGAGTCGCAAAGAGCGCAAAGATTTATAGTATAAACGCTGTAAGCGTGAAATCTTTGTAGAAATATGAATGTAGGTATTGATTAAAACACCGTAGGTGTGGCGTATAAATTGTTAAACATTAAGATAGTTAAGTGATTAAGAACAATAATGCATTTAAACTTTATTTTGTATATTTGTTTTATACTAATATGAATTATGTACAGAACATTAGAAATTGATAGAGAAAAACTAACATTAATGGGGGTTCAATTCCCAAATTTGAAAGCGTTAGAGAGTACCGCTAATGCTATTGGAACAAATATGTTTGAAGGTTTTCAGCCGACTGAGGAATTAATAAAACTTTATCTTGATTGGAAAAACGGCGATATAAATGAGTCAGATTTATTAACTCAACTATATTCTATAAATGGGAAATAGTTATAAATATCTTGATCCTAAACACAAATATACAGATGCCAATGGCGTCCTCTATAATTTAGCTAATATAAAGGATGAAAAAGTTCTTATTCTTTTTGAAAGCTTGAAATTTTCAAAAAGAATCGAAGAACTTATTGAAAATCCAATTAAAATTAAAGACTCAAATTCACTACTTACTATTCATCATTATTTATTTCAGGATGTCTATAAATGGGCAGGAAAAACTCGTACTGTAAACATAAGTAAAGATGGTCAACCATTTTTTGAGGAAGAACGATTTGAAATGGGATTTAAGTTTATTGATAATTTAATATTAGAATATAGGGAAATAAAAAAAAATAAACAAAAGAAAGCTGGCAATTAAATTAGCAGAAATACTTGATAATGTTAACTTTCTACATCCATTTAGAGAAGGGAATGGAAGGGTACAACGTGAATTTTAACGAATATTAGCACTTGAAAAAGAACTTGTTTTAAATTTAAACCCTGTTGACAATGAGGATGTTTATCGACGTTATATGGAAGGTACAATAAATAGTGATGTGGACATTTTAACAGAACTAATATATGAATTAATTAATAGTTAAGAACGATACATAGTAGGGGTGCTCCTATCTGGGCGTCCGAATGTTAAATGAAAATTGAATGTTTTTTTCTAGATTTTACAGATTGTTTTACACCATAAATAGGAGAATGCAAAAGTTTTATAGCATAAACGCTGTAAACGTGAAATCTTTGTAGAAATTTATAGCATTACGTTTTTGTTATTTCTTTGTGTTCTATGTGGTGTTTTGTTGGATTGTTCATTGATAATTCTTCATTGAACATTTAATAAAAATTTAAAAAATGACCAACTTAATATTAGAAGATATTACAAACTCCTTTTCTGACAATGTTTTATCAACTAACTCTGTTTCTGGCGGGGATATAAATCAAGCAATAAAGATAAAACTAGAAAGAGAGGGAGAAATTTTTGTAAAATATAATCACTCTGCTCCTGATGATTTGTTTGAAAAAGAGGGAAGAGGATTGGCTCTCTTAAGGAGTAGCACTGATTTAATCTATATTCCTGAAGTATTAAAAGTCGGAAAACTAACCAATGGTATAACTTATCTTGCATTAGAATATTTAGAACCAAAATCAATTGGTGAAAAAGATTTTGAACAGTTAGGACGTGGATTAGCTCAACTGCACTCTGTTCGTTCTTCAAACTTTGGTTTAGATTATGACAATTATATTGGTACACTATTACAAAAAAACGACTATAAATCTACCTTTCACGACTTTTACTGGGAGATGAGAATCTATCCACAACTTGTTTTAGCTGAAAGAGATGGTAAATTAAATAAAAATGATATAGATTTAGCTTATCAATCTTATAAAAAATGGGATTCTATCTTTCCAAATGAAAAAGCGTCTCTTATTCACGGCGATTTGTGGGGCGGAAATGTTATGAATACACTGAATAAAGGTATTAGCATAATAGACCCTGCAGTATATTATGGACATAGAGAGATTGAAATAGCATTTACAATGTTGTTTGGTGGATTTAGTTCAACTTTTTATTCAGCTTATAATACTATCTTGCCGTTGGAAAAAGGTTTTGATGAAAGAATAGAATTATATCATCTTTATCCTATTTTAGTACACGCTAATCTATTTGGAGGCCATTATGTAAGTAGAGCTAAAAGTATTATAAAAAAATATCAATGAACAAGAAGTTTCAATAAAAACGATACCATAAATAATGAGAAAAATAAAAAATATTGGACCAGGAATGCTACCTCTATTAATCTTGATAATTGCAGAGTGGATTTGGGGAATGGAGGTTGGTTTATGGGTTGCACTTGCTTATGGAATAATTGAGTTGGCCTATTTTGGTATAAAATATCGTCGATTTGAAAAAAGTACAATAGCCGATATTGGTCTAATAGTTGGTTTGGGTGCTGTTGCTTTGTTACTAGAAGGAGAGACTCTTGAACAGATTAAATCTTTAATTTATTTGTCAATTTTAATGTTGCTTGTTGGAGTATCCGTGTTTTCAAAGCATAATATAATGCTTGCTGCATCTGGAAGAATGCTAAAAGGTAGAACATTTTCTCCTTTTGAACTTTATCGTATGGAGAGTATGATGAAATCAATGTTCTATTGGATGTCGGCATATTTTGTAATTCTGTTAATAACGCTTCTCTTTTTACCCCAATCTTTGATTGACTTCTTTAACGGAACTGGAATTTATATTGTTATTGGTGCATACTTTTTGTTCACTTTTTTCTATTCTAAATATCAAAACAGAAAATTTGGGAAAGAAGAGTGGTTGCCATTGATAAAGGAAGATGGTTCGGCTATTGGTGCAGCTCCACGCTCTTTAGTCCACAAGTCTGCACATCATTGGTTGCATCCAGTAGTACACCTTCAAGTGGTTGGTGATGGTGGATTATGGTTACAAAAGCGAGCAATGGATAAGCTTGTTCAGCCTGGAAAATGGGATACAGCGGTTGGTGGACATGTTACTGCAAATGAGACTGTTGAAATGGCACTGATGAAAGAAGCGTGGCAGGAGATAAATTTACGATTGGAGGGTGAAAAAGTAAATGTTTTAGGACGCTATCAATGGAAAACAGAAATTGAATATGAGATGGTATATTCATTTCTTTTTTATACAGATAAAGAGCTTTTTGCAAGAAATGACGAAGTAGATGATTTAAAACTTTGGACCTTTGAGGAGATAGAGCAGGAGATAGGCAAAGATGTTTTTACACCCAATTTTGAATATGAGTTTGCCCTATATAAAGAACGACTTTTAGAAAAAGAGTAATATTTAAAAAAAACACAAACCTAGAACCAAAATAATTAATGGCTGTTAGTTATAAATAAAAATAATATTTGAAAAATGAACAAAAATAGAATAACGATTGAAGTATGGAGTGATTTTATGTGCCCATTTTGCTATATGGGTAAACGTAAGTTAGATGCAGGGTTGGCTAAGTTTGAACATAAAGATAATGTAGATATTATTTGGAAAACTTATCAACTTGCTCCTAATTTTGTAACAGATTCTAATATGAATATGAGTCAATTTGTGGCAAAGCGTAGAGACATTCCTTTGTCAGAAGCAATTGAAATGAATAAAAATGTAGAAATTAAAGCAAAAGAGGTTGGACTCACATATAATATGGACAAAACAGTTGCTGCAAATACATTTAAGGCACATCAATTATCACATTTTGCAAAACAATATGGAAAACAGACAGAAGCCGAAGAAATTATCTTCCGTTCTTTTTTTACAGATGGTAAAAATATCGATGATGAATCTGTTTTATTTGAACTTTGCGAAGAGTTAGAGTTGGATGTTGATGAACTAAAATCTGTATTTACAAATAATAAATTTGCAGATGACATTGAGTTTGACGGCAAATTAGCTCGTGATATGGGTATCAAAATGATACCTTGTTTTGTTATTAATGGCGACAAATCCATTTCTGGAACTTATGATAGTGAAACATTTTACGAGGCTTTAAATGAAGTCTATTTTGGTAAAGAGCCGGCCAAACTCTATTTCACACCTGCTGATGAATCAAGTGGTGAATCTTGTACTATTGATGGTCATTGCTCTTAAAATATAAAAGAGGTTCTTACAAAAAAGAACCTCTTTTTTAATTTAATTCACCAAAATTAAATTATTCAATGTTTTGTATTCTGATATTTCACAACTCAAAACTGAAATATGAAATCATCTCTTTTAATTGATCAGCTTGTGCAGTAAGTTGTTCAGATGTACTAGCCAGCTGTTCGGAAGCTGATACATTTTCATGTGTTCCATGATTAAGCTCTTGTATTGCATTGTTAATCTGCATAGCTCCTGAGCTCTCTTCTAATGATGCAGCGGCAATTTCTTTAACTTTCATCACAACAAGATTAATATCTTCAACAGTTTTAGCTAGGAGCATAGCAGCATCTTCTGTAACATCCAAACTATCTTGAACATGATTCATTATCTCATCTGCAGCTGTTTTTGAATTTTCTGCTAGTTTTTGCACTTCACTAGCTACCACTGAAAAACCTCGCCCATGTTCACCTGCTCGTGCAGCTTCAACAGAAGCATTTAATGCTAATATATTAGTTTGGCGAGCAATAGTATTAATAGTTTGTATTTTATCATGAATAAGTTTAACTGCATCTAAACTCTTTTTAGCTGCAGAGCCCACATCTTGAATTGAGTTTGATGCATTTTCTGCAATCTTCTCAGTCTCTTGTGCATTGGCAGTATTTTGTTGAATATTAGCGGTCATCTCTTCCATTGTTGAAGAGACCTCCTCAATACTTGAAGCTTGTTCGTTGGCAGACTCTGAAATACTAACTGAAGCTAAACTTGATTGCGTACTTGCTGATGCAACTTGATCAGAGCTTTTAATTATTCCAGACATTACTTCAATTAATTTGTTTTGTACATTTTGAAGTGTACGAGTCAATAACCCAAATTCATCTTGGAGTCTCATCTGCTCAATATCAATTGTTGCTGTAAGATCTCCATCAGCTATACTGTTAGCAAATTTAATTGACCTATCTACTGAAGATGTAATATGTCTTGTAATAATCAGGGATATTATTATACTAACTGTAACTACTAAAATAGAGTTTATCAATATACTCCAACCGCTTATAGATTTTGTCGCTTTAGCAAACTTCTCTTTTGATACAGCTTTTTGTGCAAAAAGAGATTCTAATCTGTAGCCTGTATCGTTTAAATTACTTTGATTATCTAAATAATTATCATAAACTTCCTCAAGTTCTGTAATTATATTACCCAACTGAGTTGCTAAATCATTCAATTCACCTTGTGACTGATTTATTAATATATTTATAGCCTGTTTACCTTCTTCTAAATAAGATGCATCATTATATGCTCTTGCTCTTAATATTCCCATATGAGCACTCATCGCGAGGTTGTTTTGCGCACTTGGAATGTTCATCGCTTGAATTTTAGAGGATATAACTCTAGTTTTTTCATTTAAAACTCGCTCATTTTCTAGATTATCATATATACTTTTTGATATCTCCAGATATTCTTCAAATCCATCTATCATTCTATTTGCCGATTCAATATCACTCTCGTTATCGTCATTATTGATAAGTTTGCCCAATCTTTTAGCTGATTTTGAGTCATCTGCATATTCTAAAAATAGAAGTAACTGCTGTTTTGCACTGTCGGCATACTGAACAGCATTTTCATAATCATAAATTGTGCGTAATGTCATATATTTTTGAACACTTAAACGTGTATTTATCAGATAACTATCTGATGTAAAGAGGCGTGTCATATGATTGACATAAAACTCATATCGGTTGACCCCTCCATATCCCGCTGCTGCAATTATAATCGAAAACAAAATTAATAAGCCAAATCCCATATTTAGTTTTGTCTTCGTTTTAAAATTCCTAAACCTCTTAAAATTCATATCGTTATAGTCAATTAGTTGTGTTATGATTGACTGAAACGATATCTGTTTTTTAAAGTTATATCTTTTGCTTAATGTTAACGTTTCTCTTATCTATATAGTATTTATAAAACTTATATATAACTTTTTATTCAACTTTGAAATATGAAATTGTATCTCTTAAATTTTCTGCTTGTCCAGATAACTCATTTGAACTAGAAGCAAGCTCATCTGCCGAAGTAGCATTATGTTGAGTTATATTATTAAGTTCATTTATTGAGCTATTAACTTGTGTTATTCCTGTTAACTCCTCTTTAGTTGCTGCTGCTATTTCAGAAACTCTATTTATTACATCGGTTAAATCTTTCATTGTTAATTCAAGATGTCCTGCAGCTTCGCCAGTTATCTCTACACTATCTTGTGCTAAAGTTATAATCTCATCTGCTGCAATTCGTGAGTTTTCTGCTAATTTTCTTACTTCACCGGCAACAACAGCAAAACCACGTCCATATTCACCAGCACGAGCCGCTTCAACTGCTGCATTTAGTGCTAATATATTAGTTTGTCGTGCAATACCATTAATAATTTCAACTTTTTCATTTATAAGCTGTACAGCATCCATACTTTTACTAGCTGCTCCACTTAAATCATTTAGATATTTTTCGGCTCTTTTTGCAAGTTCATTGGTTTGAGTAGCATTTTCGCTGTTCTGATTAATATTAGCTGTCATCTCTTCTATAATAGAGGCCAACTCCTCAACGCTTGCAGCTTGTTCTGTTGCTGACTCTGACAAGGATTGTGAGACTTTACTTGACTCATTACTTGCATCAGCAACATTATTTGAACCTTGATGTACTCCACCTATTACTTCAGTTACATTATTGCGTAGTGTACGTAATGCCCGTGCTAAATCACCTAATTCATCTTTATATTCTAAAAATCTTTCTTCAACCATAAGGGTTAAATCGCCTTCAGATAAGCCTGTAGCAAAGTTAGTTGCTCTAACAATTATGCGATTGAAATATTTAGTTATTGTGCGAGCTACAATGAATCCAATTAGGATACTTAAAATTAGATAAATAGTGATACCTACTTTTGTACTAACTGAGGTGAATTTTTGATAATCTTTTACAAAATCAATCAATAAACCAAAAAGTTCGCTTACTTCATTTCTTATATCAGTTAATGTGTTATATGTATCTTCTTTTTCAATAAAAAGGTCTAAATAATCATTTAATTTATTTGATAAATTGTTGTATAACTCTCTTTTATAATTATCATTTGATGTGTTTCTAGTACCTAAACTGATTAAATCAATAGCATCTTTTATATAGGTATAATCCTTATTTATTTCAGCTAAATAGAGAAGGTTTAAAGTTTCATTGATATTCTGTACTTCACTAATGTTACTTGTGTAGTTATTTAAATCGGCATAACTATCTTCAATTGAGTTGAATTGCTCTTCTTTTGAAGCTAGATAACCTTTAATTTTATATATGTTCGAGAAGAGTAAACTAATATTATAAGTTATTGAGTCATAATTCTCTTCAACATAATTTCTAATGACTATAGAACCAAGTTCGTATTTTTTATTGTTAACTAATAGTAGATAGTCGTCTAAACTATTGACTAAACTGTCTTCAAGTGCTTTATAAAATTGAATATCGTGTTGTTTAGGATTCTTAAAAAAGGATTCGGTTGTTTCATATAAAATCTCCTTATTAGCGTGCAGTTGATTTATATTATCATCATAATATTCAATATAATTAATACCCATATGAGTAATTAACATACTAAATGCAGGAAATAATAAAACTGCAATAAATCCAAGAGTAAGTTTTGTTCGGGTTTTTAAGTTCCTGATTTTAACAAATAATTTGCGCATAAATAGATGTAGATTTTGTTTTGAGTGTTTTTAATCCGTTTTTAAAAATCTACATCATTTACGATAAGTGATTATTCTTGTTGCGTTAAATGTGTTAAAAGTTTTTAAAAATATAGCCTAATGTTTGACACATGAAATTTATTTATAGTGTAATAATTACTTTTAGCGTAAAGATGAACAATTACTTCTATTTAGATATACATTTTCACTATTGTCCGATAAAAAACTACAAAGCTAAATAGATGAGATTTAGCTTCGCTGAACTTCGTTTCTCACTACGTTCGAAATGACAATCAATTAGTTAAGTATATGGTGGGGGTTGGTTTGCGGCAAAGCCGCAAACCAACCCCCACCAACACAGAATCCTGTAAAACACAATGTCATTCTGAGCGTAGCGAAGAATCTGAGATTTTTAATCGGACAACAATAATACATTTTATGAATAAATATAAAACTATACAATATTATTTAGTTTTAAATGGAATAGTAACTGTAAACTTTGAGCCTTTATTTTTCTCTGATACAACATCAATAGAACCTTCCATTTCTGTAACAAGACTTTTTGTTAGAGATAATCCTAAACCTATTCCTTTATTAGTTTTGTAAATATCTTGATTATGTAGTTGATGAAATCTGTCAAAAATAGCTTCTCTGTTTTTTTTATCTATTCCTTTCCCGGTATCAGAAACTGTAAATTGTATCTCATTAGAATTTACAAGATTATACTTCATAATAATCTTACCTTTATCAGTATTTTTAATTGCATTTGTAACTAAATTGAATAATATCTGCTCTATTCTAAAATAGTCTGCAAAAATATTAAATGGTTCATTTTCTGACTCTTTTTCAACTATGAAGGATAAATTTTCATTTCCCTCTTTCTTTAAGAATAGAGTCTCAACTGTATCTTTTATTTGATCAAAAAGTGTGTTCAAATCAAATAGAGTAGGGGTAAGTTTCATTTTTTGAGCCTCTAACTTCGATACATCTATGATATTATTAATAATACTTAAAAGATGCTCACTATTATTCTTTATATGATTAATATATGCACTAATATCATCATTTGTCTCATCAAATTCAAGCAATAAAATGTCTGAAAAACCAATTATAGCATTCATTGGAGTTCTTATTTCGTGACTCATATTTGCTAAAAATGCTGATTTTAATCTATTGCTCTCTTCTGCATCTTCACGTGCTTTGATAAGTTCTTTATTGATTTTTTTAATTTGCGTATTACTTTCTTTAAGCTCTCTGTTTAATGTTAAATAATTTTCATTTTGTTGCCTTAGCTTTTCTTCTTGAAATTTCATTGCTAATTCTGCTTTTTTCCTGTCAGTTACATCATGAATTATATTGTGTATAAGCTCTTTATTATCTTTTTTAATTAAACAAGTGTATAAATCTACATTTTTTATAGTGCCATCTTTTAAACGATGCTTTTCATCTAATAACATTTGTTTTTTTGTAATTACTGTGCTTACTTTCTTGTCGATTTGGTTTTTAGTTCTGATATTTAAATCATAAACTTTTAACTTTTTAAATTCCTCTAAACTCCATCCATAAAAATCTACAGCTGCCTGATTAGCGTCAATAATCTGTTTTGTTTCAGGATCAACAAGTAGCATCATTGAAAAGTTATCATAGAAAATGCTGCTAAATAATACTTCACGCTCTTCTGCAATTTGCTCGAGTAATTTGACTTCGGTATTATCTATTACAATATGAATCGAAGTGTCTTGTTCGGGAAGTGGAATCATAATTATATTTACATTCTTGGTTTCTCCACTTTTAGTTTGAATTTGTATATCTCTCCACGACATCTTGTTAATATCTCCAGAAACTAAGGCTTCGTTTATTTTAATTCTATTTTTATTTCTCTGTTTTTTGTCTGGAAATACTTTTTCATAATAGCCATCAACATTTTCAAGTTCTGAATAGTCCCACCCATATACTTCATTAAATTTATTGTTGGAATATTTAAATACTTTTGATTTAAAAGAGCCTAATCCTACACCAATAGGCATTTTATCTAAAATAGTTTGAGTAAATTCTTGTTGTCTTTTTAACTCGGTAAAATATTCTCGTCTTTTAGTAATGTCGGTAAACACTACAGCAAACTGGCCGATTTTAGGGGAAAATGCAAATACATCAAAATATTTTCCTATATCACTAGAATAATTTTCAAAACGAATAGGCTCACCTGTTAGAGCTACTTTTCCAAATATATCTATCCAATATTGCTCAATTTTTGGCATAAAGTCTAAGATTGTTTTGCCTATAGCCACCTCTTTAGTAAAGCCTGTCATCTCTTCGAAGGCAGAGTTAATATCTATATATCGATAATTTATAGGGTTGTTCTCTTCATCTGTGATTATCTCATGTAAAGCGAAGCCTTGAGTCATATTATTAAATAACATCCGATATTGCTCTTCACTTTTTGCAACTTTTTTTAGCGTTTCTACCTCTGTTGTTTTATCGCTTAATATAAGTGCAACTGCTTCTATATTATTGTTTTCATCATAAATGGGAGAACCTTTGATTAAAATAATATTGTTATTTTTGGTGATATTATTTTCAATATTTATTGTTGTTTCATAAATCTCCTCTTTACTGAAAATTTGCTCAATTAAATTTATAATTTCATCATTAAAATTGTCAATTGAACTTAAAGATTTGTCAATAATTTTATTTTTATCAATATTTAAAAGTTCTAATGCTTTACTGTTTGCTTTAGTTACAACTTGATTTTTGTTAATAGTAATAACACCGTCTGGAATACTATGTAAAACGGAATAAAATTCTTTAAAATATCTGCTTCGTTCTTTTTCTTGATTTATCCAGTGAGTATAATCATTTTTAGTTAAGTTATGATAATATAAGAACAGAAGAAGAGAGATTATAAAAAATAAAAATAACAGCGTTAAAATAATTATACTCGGACTAATGCGATAATAGTTATATATATAATCTTTGTTGATTTTGTTTAGAATATACCAATTAGTATTTTTAATAGGTGTTATTCTAATAAGGAACTCATCAATTTCTATTCCATTACTATTTAAGTTTATTAAAGTATTATAATTCTTTGAAATAAGTTTTTGAATGTTTTTTATTTTTGAATCATTAGGATTTTTATTAAAAAGTATAACTTCATTATTTTCTATTCTAAATAAATAGTTTTCTGAGTTATTTACTCTACTCATATACCCGTTTAATATATAAGCAATATTATGTTCAGTATTTACTCTAAAAATTAAAGCACCTACAATGGAATTGTTATGTATTAGTGGTGAAATATAATCGATATGAGTAACATCGTGGTATGGGCAAATATAAAAATCAGTATGAGAAAGTTCTTGATCTTTAATAGATTTTTGAATTTGTGATAATGTTATATCATTAAGTTTTTGAATTGTATCACCTGTAGAATATAAAATTTCACCATCTAAATCTGTTATTATAATATTGGAGTATTCGTTTTTTTTGTTAATTAAATCTATTCTTTTTTCTATCTGTTTTTGTAACTGAATATTTTCAGTGTTTTTAGTCCATCTATTAATTGCACTAATTAAAAAAGGACTTTTAGAAAATATCATTAAATCAGCCTCTCTATTTGAGTGCCAAGTATGTATTTGGAATGAAACGACTTTAGATAACTCTTTTAACTCACCGTCGAGTTTTTTATATGCAGTTTTTGTTTCAGATGAATAAAAAGCTAAACCTATAAAAATGAATAGTAATAGCGTTATAATCCATATTAATACAATATGTACAACGTGATTATTCTTGTTTTTTAGCATTTTTTCTATAGTTAGGTTTATAACTTTATTAATGATTTAAAACATAAATATACAAAATTATAATTTTCAGTTCAATAGAAAAAACTAAAAAAGTGAGTTTAATATATTATAACTCACTTTTGTAAATATTAGAATTTTATTTGTTTTTATTCTAACCTAAAATAAGCTATCATCTCCTTTAAGTTATCAGCCTGACCAGATAACTCTTCTGATGCGCTAGCAAGCTCTTCAGAGGCTGCCGCATTCTGCTGTGTATTGTGATTAAGCTCTTGAACTGCACCATTTATTTGATTAATTCCGCTATGTTCCTCTTGCGTTGCTGCAGCAATTTCTCTAATCATCTCAATTATAATGTCTATATCTTCCATTGAAGTGCTTAAATCATTAGCTGCAGTCTCTGTTAAGCTAAGACTGTTTGCTGCTAATTGTACAATCTCATCTGCTGCCTCACGTGAGTTTTCTGCAAGTTTTCTAACCTCACCTGCAACTACAGCAAATCCACGACCATGCTCACCGGCTCGAGCTGCTTCAACTGCAGCATTTAAAGCAAGAATGTTGGTTTGCATAGCAATATTATTAATTACTTTTATTTTTTCATTAATTAATTGGATTGCTTCAACACTTTCTGTAGCTGACTTGTCTACTTCTATCATTTGGCGACCAATGCTTTCTGCTTTCTCACGTGACTTTATTGCATTTTCACTATTTTGTTGAATATTTGCAGTCATCTCTTCCAAAGTTGATGACATCTCCTCAACGCTTGAGGCTTGTTCGTTGGCTGAACTGCTCAATTCTTGCGATGTAGAACTGGCTTGCTCGCTTGCAGAAGTTATATTTTCAGAACCTTTTATTACTCCTTCAATTACATTCCTAAGGCTGATAATCATTGTGTTTAATGTGCGTGATAAATCGCCTATTTCATCTTTTAGATCTAAAAATTCTGTATCAATATCGACGCTTAAATTGCCTTGAGAAATTTCATTTGCAAAGTGAACTGTTTTTTGTATTGCGCTGTTTATATAGCGTGTAATAGCTATTGAAATAATTACACCTGCAACTAAAGCTGCTAATATTGAGATAATTAGTTCTATAAAAATCTTTACAACTAGACTGCTTAGCTCTTCGTTAATTGTATATAATTCGTTTTCTATATCTTCATTTAATCTATTGTAGAAATCTTCTATGTCACTGCTAAATATTGTAACTCGATTGATTATCTCTTTATAACGAGATAATCTTTTATAATACTCGGCTGCTAAGTAGGCTACATCTTGTCGTGAACTAGAGGTTAAGGATGAAATGGATTCTATTGATTCATCTATGTACGATAGGTCTTTGTAAACATTTACACGTAGAAAATTTATTTGTGCTTGTGATATCAAATTGGCTGTTTCTATTGAAATATTTTCAATTACAGCATCAGTTTCTGCATTTTTTAGTTGATTAATATAGATAATTTCTTCTTTTATATAGGGGTATATATTTATAATCAGATTTTTGTAATCATTTATTGATTCAATTCTCGACTCAATCCTTTCAAAATTATTTTTGTTAGCAATTAGTTTATACTCATTGTTTTTTTTAAAGTGCAGTATCTATTTCTGCAATTATATTTGCAAATAGTGCAGTATCCCTATCATTTATAAGATTTAACACGTCAATATGGGAGTTAGATAAAGCGTCATTGCTTTCTGTTATTAAAATTAATCTTCTATTCTGGTGGTGATAATCCCAAAGTCCATCAAATCCAACATAAGCTATGATAAACGCTAACACCAACATCCACCCAAATCCTAAAAATAACTTTGTACGAGTTTTAAGATTTTTAAATCTATTTAAAAAATTAAATTTCATATTTTATAAGAGCTTAAAATTATTTGATAGTATAATAAACGACATTTTTATCTTAAAGGTTTCTTATATCTATGTTAAAAATCGTTTAGGTAGTTATGTTTCAACCTATTAATAAGCCTAGTTTATTTCATCTGTCAATATGTATAAGAGTTTAGAGTATGTTTCAGTACTATTATTTTATGAATTAAAAGATGTTTTATCAAACAATTAATATTATTTAAGATAGCATTGAATTCATATAAGAATTTTGATTTTGTATCTTTGTGTTTTTAATAAATATTGATAAAGTGGCAAGAAAAAAGAAAAATAGAAGACCGTTATTAAATAATATAGAGATTATTGATATAGCCGCCGAAGGTAAAGCGCTTGGAAAGTTTGATGAGAAGGTAGTTTTTGTAACAAAAGTAATTCCTGGTGATGTTGTAGATGTTCAGGTAACTAGAAAACGTTCTAAGTTTTTTGAAGGTTATCCTGTTACATATCATAAACTTTCGGATGATAGAGTTGAACCTTTTTGTGAATATTTTGGCGTTTGCGGTGGTTGTAAATGGCAAATGCTCCCTTATGAGCATCAGTTAAAATATAAAGAGCGAGAGGTTATTAATAATTTACAGAGAATTGGAAAGGTTGAATTGGCAGAAACTTCTCCAATAATTCCATCGCCAAAGGATAGATATTATCGTAATAAAATGGAATATACTTTCTCTGATAGACGTTGGATATCAGACGAAGAATTAAAATCTGGCGAAAAAATAGAAAACAGAAATGGGGTAGGCCTCCATATTCCTGGTATGTTCGACAAAGTTTTAGATATTAAAGAGTGCCATTTACAACCAGAACCATCAAATGCGATTAAAAATGCAATTAGAGATTATGCCTTTGAAAATAAGCTTGAGTTTTTTAATTTGAAAAAACAAGAGGGTTTTTTACGCTCTCTAATCATTCGCACAACTTCTATTGATGAAACAATGGTTATAATCTCATTTTTTCAAGAAGATGAAGAGGCAAGAGAAAATCTTTTAACCCATTTAACAGACAAATTTCCAGAGGTAACATCTTGGATGTATGTTATTAATCCTAAGGGAAATGATACAATAACAGATTTGGATGTTAAGTTATTTAAAGGGAGAGATCATATCTATGAAGAGCTTGAAGATTTGCGTTTTAAAATAGGTCCTAAGTCATTTTTTCAAACCAACACTGAGCAAGCTTTAAATCTCTATCAAATAACCCGTGAATATGCAGGATTAACAGGCGAAGAGGTGGTTTATGATTTATATACTGGAACTGGTTCTATTGCTAATTTTGTTGCTCGAAATGCAAAGAAAGTGGTTGGTATTGAGTATGTTCCTGAGGCTATTGCTGATGCAAATATCAATTCAGAAATAAATAGTATTACAAATACAGTTTTTATGGCTGGTGATATGAAAGATTTGCTTACAGATGAACTTTTTGAAGAGCACGGTGCACCTGATGTAATTATCACTGATCCACCACGTGCAGGAATGCATTCTGATGTTGTGCAAACTATTCTAAATGCGAATGCAAAACGGGTGGTTTATGTCAGTTGTAATTCTGCAACACAAGCACGTGATTTACAGCTGATGGATGAGAAGTATAAAGTTGTTAAGGTTCAGCCTGTTGATATGTTCCCGCAAACTCACCACGTGGAAAATGTTGTTTTACTTGAGAGACGATAAATGAAAAATAAACGAGGAAAAATAGTTGTAAACTCCATTGATGATATTCGAGAGTTGGCTAAGGGGATTAATCTTCTTAGCACTGGTAAAGTTAGACCGGTAGTTATGGATATTACAGAACTTGATGAAAATCAAAATAGGGAAATGGGAGAGAAGTTGCAAGAGTTATATTCGGCTTGTGGTTGCGAGCAAGGACGCACATCAGGTGCGTTTGCTCTTGTTGCTTATTTGGCTTTTATAATTTCGGGTATTATTCCAATGGAAAAAATAGGAATGCAAAAAACCATATTATATTTTGTGATTTTTGCAGCTATCTCAATGTTTTTAGGCAAAGTTTATGGAATAATGAAAGGGCGAAAAGCTATTTTAAATCTAGCTGATGAAATTGAACAGCTGTTAATTATTTAACAGCTTGTCCATTTGTGCAGCTTCATTTCTCATCTCTAATCTTAAATAGCTATTCTTTAAATATGCTATATATTTTTTGTTATCTGGTGCAATTTTGTAAAGTCTTTCAAAAATATCCCTTGCATTTCTAAAATCACTACTTGCTTTCTTCAACTCACGTCTTAAATATGCGTAAGCTGTATAGTTTGGATTTTTATTATATTTTGCCATCTCTGATTGATAAAGCGATTCAGCTTTATTAAAGTAGTATGTTCCTCTATAAAAAAGAGCTTCTTCATTATTAGCATCTTTCTTCAAGATGTTGTTTGCCAATGATAATGCTTGACTTTTTTCTCCCAAATTATCTAAAACGGCTACTTGCTTCTCCATCTGTTCTATCTCTGAATTGTTAGATAATTCAGTCCAAACTCTATTTGCTAATTGAAATTCTGCAAAATTTATTGCTAAATCATATATTCTATTTAATACAATTTGTTCATTTTCTGCATTTTTGATGCTGTTCCTGTTTGCATTCCAAAAACTAAACTCTTCATTGTTATTTTTAAGATGGTAATATGACATTCCTTCCATAAAAATAGCCTCTTCATCTTTGTTTTCAATGGATGATAATAGATTTAATGATTCACTATACTTTTCTATATTATAAAATGATTTTCCAGCAAAAATAGTGGATTGTGATGGTAGTTCTTGCTTTTTCTTTGATGCGAGAGTAGTAAGTTTTTCATATTCTTCAATAACTGCTTCATAATTTTTATTAGAATAGTTAGTTTTTAAACTGTTTTCTAATGTTGTTAGCTGTTTTGTTGAACTACAAGAGGCTAAAATAAATATTGATGATATTATTATTACTGTTTTTTTCATTCTTTAAGATTTTATTATTTTTTCAAAAATAGGTATATGATATATAAATAACCATTTTTTCAATCTTTTATTTTGTCTTATTGTAGAATTAGTTATATTCTAAAAGCGTTTGTGTTATTTGATTAGGTTGACTGTCAGTAAACTGTGGTATTGTTTAAAATTATTCTTTATAAAGAGTAGTTTTATTAAATTAAAGTTCTATTTTTGCATTTGCAAAGCACGATTATACACGGGTGTAGCTCAGTTGGCAGAGCACTGGTCTCCAAAACCAGGTGTCGGGAGTTCGAGTCTCTCCTCCCGTGCTATTCAAATTAGGAGGGTTGGCCGAGTGGCTGAAGGCGCGCGCTTGGAAAGCGCGTAAACTCGTGAGGGTTTCCAGGGTTCGAATCCCTGACCCTCCGCAATTTATTCAAATTATCTCTATCTGTATATAAGAAAAGCGTACTATCTATTTATAATAGGTGTGTTTATTGTAGGTAGCATCTCTAAAATTGGTGAAAATAAATGCTGACTTTGTCTTAACTTTTTTGAAGGAATAACAACATTTAAGCCTAAAGGAATAACTTCTATTTTAGCTTCTTTACCAAATGAAACAGGTTCTCCATCAATGTGTCCAAGCATATTTTCATTATGCCTAACTATTAATTCTGGAG
Source organism: uncultured Marinilabiliaceae bacterium (assembly GCA_964532085.1). GTDB lineage: Bacteria > Bacteroidota > Bacteroidia > Bacteroidales > Marinilabiliaceae > CAZHHH01. Next base: position 2,675 of record CAZHHH010000039.1, on the reverse strand, counting down.
TTTTGATAATCATATCATACTTATTAAGCCCAATACTTTGGTCTATCATACTTATTAGTAGAGCTGGAGCTGTATATTTTGGAAAAGATTTTATAACACAAAGGTCTAGAAGACCGTCATCGATAGATGCATTAGGGGCAATGTGTATATTATTGCCATATTGTGAAGAGTTCGCAAAACTAATAATAAATGCATCCCACTGTCGAGTTTCATTATTAATTGTTACATCATATTTTTCTGACTTATAATCGACAAACTCTTTGGTAATTAGCTGTATATAAGCAAGTGGACCTCTGTTTTTCTTTTTAGCAAATTTGTGACTTATATAAGCATCAAAACCAATTCCTGCAACATTTAATGATAAGTGTTCATTGATTTTAATGACATCTATTGATTTCAACTCAGCTTCATTAATAACTTGCAGAGCTTTGTCAATTTTAAATGGAATTTCTAAAAAACGAGCTAATCCATTACCTGAACCTGTTGGTATTATTGCTAAAGAAGTTGAAGAACCGACCAGTGAACTACCTATTTCATTAACAGTTCCATCACCTCCTACAGCTACAACAATATCATACTTATTGGCAGCTTCACGACTAATTTTAGAGCCGTGACCTCTATATTTAGTCTGTTTTATATCAATATCCCATTTTTTAGAAGAGAGCTCTGATTTAATGATTTTTTCAACACTCTTCTGTTTACCAATTCCAGATATAGGATTTATAATAAATAAAATTTTCGAATTCATTATATCTATTTCATTTTAAAACAAATATACTCTTTTATTAATTGATTTGAAACATATTTGAGTTCAATTAATCTCTAACTTACTCATTAATTATAACATTTTATTAAGGTGCATTTATATTAATACGAATATATATTATATAAAGAGATTATAACGTAGTTTTGCGTATCTTTTTACTACTTTTAGTCGTATAATATTATTAGATTTGCAAACAAATAAAATATTAAGAATGGAGTCATTAATAAATAAAGTCAAATTTATACTGCTAAATCCTAAAGAAATTTGGCATAAATATACCTATGATTATATCTCTGTCCAAGAGGCTATTCTAACTTATGTAATACCTTTATCTCTAATTCCTGCAATTGCACTTTTTTTACGAAAAATTATTGAAACTGGCGATATAATTGCTGCAATATCTATTGCTGTAATAACCGTTCTTTCTAATGTAATTGGTATTTGGTTATCAGGTTTTGTAATATATAAATTAGCTCCTTCTTTTAATGCTAATTCAAATATGAATGATACTGTAAAACTATTGGCTTACTCGTATACACCTGTTTGGGTAGCTGGTATTTTTAAATTAATTGATGGTTTAGGTATCATTTCATTATTAGCAACAATTTATACTTTTTATATTTATTATAAGGGTTTAGCACCAGTTACTAAAGTTCGTAAAATGAATGAACCAACCTTTTTTGCAACTTCTATACTAGTAATTATTATTTTAAATACTTTGGTGGATTTTATATTAGTTATCTAGGTTTAATAAGTCGTAAAAATAACGTTTTTTTTGTAGAGTTCAATTTTACGTATTGAAAATCACCCCCTCGCCATAGGCGAGGCGCGGCAAAGTGGATTGAATATAATAAATCAGAAATATATCAAGATATTCATCTGTTTCGGGTGTCTCAATGCGGAATTCAAAAAATTACAACTCACTTGACTGAATTATCTTAGCACCTTTCTTTTTCATATCTTTAAGTGCTTTTTCAGAATCTCCAGGATTCAAATTCACAGCTCTACAAGCATCTTCGATAACAAATACATTATAACCTAACGAAAGTCCATCTAAAACAGTGAAATAGACACAGTAATCGGTTGTTAGTCCTGCTACATAAATTGTGGATATCTCATTTCGTTTTAAATAGGAGTCAAGCTCAGTCTGCTTTAATCTGCCATTATCAAAAAAGGCACTATAAGAATCTATTTCTGTATTGGTTCCTTTATAAATGATATAATCTATTTTTGCTTGATTGATATTTGCTGTGATTTCAGCTCCAGGACTACCTTGAACACAATGGTCGGGCCATAAAACTTGTTGCAAACCTTGTAACTCAATAATGTCACCTGGTTTTTTTCCATTATGATTTGAGGCAAAGCTTTTATGATTTGCTGGGTGCCAATCTCGTGTTGCGATTATATGATCAAATTTTAACTGTATGTTATTGATAATTGGCAATATCTCATCACTTCTATCAACAGCCAAAGAGCCGTTGGGTAAAAAATCATACTGTAGATCAATTAAAATTAATGCTTTCATAAATGTCTGTTTTTATTGTCAATTATTAGATCCATTCGTTTTCTATATAGATTTTCTTCTAAACCTACGTGGTAAATATGTGGATTTGTTAATCTAAGATGAGTTTTGTCTAGCTTGTTAATCTCTTCCTTTACTCTTTTTTGAATATCATATAGTGATTCTGTTTCACCAACAAATTTTCCATTGACCATTACTGGATGTAGCAAATCTTCAGATTCATACTCAGTAAAATTTATCCTTTTTCTTCTTAAAAGGTCTGTTGGGTCAATTAATGAGATGCTATTATCTTTAACTTCTTCACGTATATCGTATATCATATCAAGTTTTGCAACCCCATTCTTATAAAATCTTTTGACTTGCAAAAGTCCAGGAATATTGATTTTT
>CAZHHH010000038.1:0-21013 GCA_964532085.1 uncultured Marinilabiliaceae bacterium | reverse complement strand
TTTTCCAATAATGACGACGATTGATTTGGGGAAATAGGGAATTAATGGGCAATTATCAATGGACAATGTTCAATGAATTTAATATGTGGGTGATTTTTTTGTTTGCGATGAGACTGTGTAGATTGAATAAAATATTTTGAATTTCTTAGTTTTTATGCTTTTGTGTCCATTGAGTTGTTCAAGCTTTAGTTAATTTATTTCCATCAAAAAACGCTATAAAAGTTAAACTTTTACTATCTTTCAGCAAATTTTTAACTTTTAAAACTTTTACTAAAAACCATTATGAGTGAAGCACTTCTTGAAGCATTAATGCAGCTGTTTGCGCTTTTGACTGATTTTAGACACGAGTCTAAGACTGGGAAAGCTCGGCCATTGGTTCAAGATTTTTTATCAAAACACTTTAATAGTGAGTATGTTGAAAAGTATATTGCTCGTTTTGATTTTTATCTAAATCGTTATCATTCAGAAGTTTTTAGTAGTAATGAGTCTTTAAAAGAGAGGCAATCTACTGATAATGTTATGCGTATTCATCGCATTGCATCACAAATCAATACCGAAATGGAGCAAGAAGCTAAGATGATTTTGCTTGTTCAGGTGTTAGATTTTCTGCAAAAGGATAAAAAGCTAGGTGAAGTTGAAGGTCATTTTATAGATTTATTGGCAGAGCAATTTAGAATTGATATCTCCGATTATGACAATTTAAAATCCTTTGTGCTTTACTCTCCTTTAGAGGTGAAAGATAAGTCCACATTGCTTTATATCACGGGCACAAATGAAAAACCACATCCTGATGTAAAACTTCTTTTCAATCCAAAACAGCAAGTAAAAGTTTGGGTATTACATTTGGTAAGCACCAATACTTTCGTTTTCAGATATTCAGGAGAGCGAAATTTATATTTGAATGGTCATAAAGTTGAGCGTAAACGTCCTTATATTCTGTCAGTTGGTTCGGTAATAAAAACATCAATGATGATGCCCGTTTATTACAATCGGGTGGCCGAAAAATTTATCCATTTTAAAGAGCAAGGGCGCATTGTTTATCGTGCTTTAGATGTTTCATATAAATTCAATAATAATCAAATTGGAATTCATCCATTTAGTTTTATAAGTCGTTCGGGTCAGTTGGTTGGCGTTGTAGGTGGTAGCGGAACAGGAAAATCCACATTGCTCAATGTTTTAAATGGAAACTATAAACTCAGCAGTGGAGAGATTTATATAAATGGTTATAATCTACACACTGAAAAAGAACATCTTCAAGGTGTTATAGGTTATGTTCCGCAAGATGATTTGTTAAAAGAGGAGCTTACGGTTTATGAAAATCTTTGGTATAATGCTCTTTTATGTTTTGATAATTTGGAGCATAAAGAGATAAAAGAGATTGTTGACAATGCTCTTGAAGATTTCGACTTGGTAGAAGCTCGTGATTTAGTTGTTGGAAATCCGTTAAACAAAATTTTGAGCGGTGGACAGCGTAAAAGATTAAATATAGCGTTGGAATTAATCCGCGAACCGTCGATTCTGTTTGTAGATGAGCCTACTTCGGGGTTGTCGTCGATGGATTCAGAGAAAGTTATGTTACTTCTGAAACGTCAGGTTTTAAAAGGGAAGCTGGTTATTATTAATATACATCAACCGTCGTCGGATTTATATAAATTGCTTGACAGGCTTTTGATGATTGATAAAGGTGGACGTATAATTTTCAACGGTAACCCAATGGATGCAATAGCCTATTTCAAAAGTGAGGCAAACTATGTAAATTCAGAAGAGCGTGAATGTTATCTCTGTGGAAATATAAAAACCGAACAACCATTAAGAATTGTAGAAGCTCGAATTGTAAATCCTTATGGAAAGTTAATCAGAAAGCGGAAAGTATCACCTGAAGAGTGGTATAAATTATATATCGACAATTTTGAAAATAAATTTGAGTGGAAACAGAAGATTGATTTTGCCAAAAAAGAGCCGTTGCCCAAAAATAGATTTAGCATTCCGTCAAGAAAAAGACAGTTTAAAATATTTTCTAAACGTGATGCTTTATCAAAACTAAAAGATAAACAATATTTGGCAATCAACTTGTTAGGCTCACCACTGTTGGCTCTGATTTTGGGTTTTTGTACAAAATATTTGGTCGGAGCGGAGAGTTCTATCTATCTGTTTTCCGAAAATATGAATATCCCCGTTTATCTCTTTATGGCTGTTATTGTTGCTATGTTCATAGGTCTCAATGTTAGTGCCGAAGAGATAATAAAAGACAGAAAACTGCTGAAACGTGAATCGTTTTTAAATTTGAGTCGTTCAAGTTTTCTAAATAGTAAAATATTTGTCCTATTTGCCATATCTGCCTTTCAAACATTAGTATTTGTATTGATTGGCAATTCCATTTTAGAGATAAAAGGAATGACATTGAGCTATTGGGCTATACTTTTTTCAGTCGCCGCATTTTCCAACATGTTGGGTTTAAATATTAGTAGTGGTCTAAATTCTGTTGTAGCGGTTTATGTGTTAATTCCGTTGATTTTAGTTCCTCACTTACTCTTTAGTGGAACAATTGTGAGTTACGAAAATTTACATCCGTCAATATCTTCAAAAGAGTATGTGCCTTATGTTGGCGATGCAATGGTGACCCGTTGGGGATATGAAGCTTTGGCTGTAAATCAATTTAAAAATAATGATTATCAAAAGCACTTTTTTGATGAAGAGATGGCTATGAGTCAAGCATCATACTACTCTTCGACTCTTATTCCTGCAATAAAACAGCTGAATCAAGATTGTATTAATTCTTATAATAAAGGCGAATTATCAAATTTAGAGAAAAAATGGCATCATCTTAAAACAGCACTTTCTCAGTTGAAAAATGAAGAGATTTGGAATATAAATAGTTCCATTTTAAATAGTGATAAATTCTCCGATGAAAATTATCTGATTATAAATGCTGGATTAGATAGTTTGCAATTGTTTTATAATTATGAATATTCATATTATTCAAAGCAAAAAGATGAAAAAAGTTTATCATTAATCTCTAATCTTGGTTCTGTTGAAAAAGTTGTTGAATTGCAACAAAAGTATCATAATGAGGCTTTGGCAGATTGGGTTTTAAATAGAAAAGATATAAAACAAGTTGAATATCTTAATGGAAAATTTATTCAAAAGAAAAATCCTATATATAAAGCTCCTACAAATAATTTAGGTAGAGCACATTTTTATTCGCCAACAAAAAAAGTGTTGAATATTAATATCCCAACACCTATCTTCAATAGTATTGTTATTTGGTTGGGAATAGCTTTCTTATATATTACTTTGTATTTAGACATTTTAAGAAGGATAATCTACTTCTTCGAAATGTTCAGATTACGTCAATTAAATAAACGACTTCAGCGATTAGGAACATAATTTCTATAGTTAAAATAGAGAACACAAGCCCTTTGTATTTTGTTAACTATTGTTTAGTCAGATGTTTTAAACTTTTTTATTCAAAAATTAATTTTTTTAAACTTTCGTGTAAGAAATTAGAACGTTAGTCAAAATTTTGTCAAACAAATTACTTTTTTTGTCAAATAATTATACTCTTTTCATAATTTTATTTCACAATCCTCTTTACCTCAAAATGTGATATAACCAGATTATAATAGATATATATTACTATGAAAAAAATTACTTTTTTGTTAGTGGTTTTATTATGCAATGCATTTTTGCTTAAATCACAAGATTACAAATTACAAATTGGTGGACTTACTTTAAGTAAATCCGAAACTACGGTTCTTACTGCCGCCACTCACTCTCCTTTAATAACTAGAGGGAAAGTAACGTACGATCCAAGCACTAAACGCTTAACTCTCGATAATGCCGTTATTAATGGCTATGATGAGCATGGAATTACGTTTGTAGGTTATGCTGCCGATGAGATTTATCAATATGCAACTGTGAATGTTACCGTAATAGGTGAGTGCGAAATAAACTCAAATAAACGAGGAATTTTTGTAGATTCTTATAAAGATGTTATACCTGTTAAAAATGGTGCTGAATTTCGGATTATTGGAGAGGTGGTAAATAATTACGCTGAGCGGAGCAAACTTACGATAAATGCCGAAGATGGTGTATATCTTAAAGGGTATGAATATTACAGATTGTTTTATTGGCATAACGCTACATCTCGGTTTGAAGTTAAAAGTGATTGTATAGTAGAAATAAATGCAACTCATTCTGGTATATATAGCAATGGGTATGGATATGTTTATTTATCGAAAAATTCTGTTTTGAATTTTGCCTCTGCACCATCGTATGGAACTCTATATAATATGCTTGGAATTAACTTTAGGATTAGTGGAGAACCAGATGGGGCACCTTCAAATAGTCAAGGAGCAATTATGTACCCAAACGATGTTGAAATATCGGGAGGTGATAAAGAAACTATTGTGAAAAATGGCGTGCGGTATAATGGAGAATTACTAATAGCCAGCCCCAATGAATTTTGGATTAAAGAAGAGAGACCATTAGTAATGTATCCGGGCGAAACAAGGAAGGTGCATTATAAAATGGAGCCATCATATTATATGGATTTTGATTGGTCTATACAAAACTCAAGTGTGGCAGAAATTGATTACGACGAGGATAATAAAATGATAGTGCGAGGAAAAACTATCGGAAACACCAAACTTATAGGTACGCCCGTACACGGGGTTTCGTATGCTTATGGAGTTTCCATTGATGTGGGTGTGGTAGAAGATTTTCCTGTGAAAATTGCAGGTATTCAGGTAAATAGCTACAATGCTCCTAATATTATGGGAGACAACAGTGTATATTATGATGAATGGTTAAATATTCTAACTCTTAAAAATGCTAATATTACCTATTCTCACCCCACAGAAGCTGCAATAGAGGTGGACAGTTATTCATTTGTTAAACCTCAAATAGAGCTTATTGGAGCAAACACCGTGAGCAATGAAGCAGGACACGGGATTTCTACAGGTAGTGGAGCAGATTTTAGATTAGAGGCTTATGAGGGCTCTTTAAATTTATATGCAGCTAAATCTGGTATAGTTTCTAATACTGATATGATAAAATTTATTGGTCAAGGTTTAGTTAAAATATATGCTGAGAGATATGCTGTAGAATCTTATGCATCTGCAGTTCTTGATTTTATAAATTGTAATGTTGAATTAAAAGGTGTAAATAAAGTAGTTGATGATATTATAGATGTGGAATATAATACCACACGACTTTATTCTACTTCTACAAATTATCCGGAATTTAATGCGGCAAAAAGAACTTATGTAGATACTAATAATGAAAATGCCAAAGAGATACGAGTTCTCCGAAAATACCCAGTGTGGGTTGGTGGCGAACAGGTAACTGTAGATAATCGTCACGATATTCTTGGCAACGGCACAGTTAGTTTTAACGATAAGGGAAATATTCTTACTCTTAATAATGCAAATATTATAGGAAATTCTAGTCATAATTCGGGTATTACGGCGGGTATATATTCTCAGTTTAATTTACAAGTTGAAGTTTTAGGAGATAATATTATAACACCCAAATCTTCCTCTGCATCAGTTTTAAAAGAGTATGGAATTTACTGCGAAGCTGGTTTAGAATTTTTACATACTGATGGTAAATTAACTATTAACGCCACAGCTCGCGGTACAACTACAACTAATAATTATGGTATTTATGTGTCTGAAGATTTGAAATTAGGCACCAACCACGAAAATGCTTCAGACGAAAATCTCTTAAAATTAGAGATTCATAGCAACTGGAAGGGAATAGGAAATTATCAAACTTACTATAATGTTAAGGGGTACAAGCCTTTTGTTATGGAAGTTATTACTCCTGCAAACTTAGGCATAGCTTACGACCGCAATTTTGCGTACGAAGATTTTAAAAACGACTTGCCTTATAGGTTTTATAATGGTAGCACAAAAGAGAGTGCTGAATTAGGAACTACTAACAAAAAGCAAGAATACTTAAAAGTAGAGTTGGTAGATGTGTATGATTTATGGGTGAATGGTCGCTATGTTCACGCAATAAATAAAGATGATTTGGCAACTACAGGTGCTGCCAGTTATAATCCAGAAACCAACACGCTTACTTTAGAAAATGCTCTGTTGGATAAAATTGCTACAAAGGGTGCTTATGAAATAGGTGCTATTCTTGGTAATGGAAATGAACCACTTACCGTAGAACTGATTGGCGATAATAAAATTGATATTAAAACAGAAGTTGATAGTCATACTTACGGAATTTTAAACGGAGGAGAGATGGACGATAACTCTTCTATCAATTTTAAAGGCGATGGAGCGTTAACTATTAGCTATGTTGAAGATGATGGGTATTTTATACCTGAAAGAGGTTACGGACTTTATGCTTATAATTCTACAATAGACGAGGCTACGATAATTATTGCAAATAGCAATTGGGGCTACAGTGTAGAAAAGGATTTGACAATGCTAAATGGAGCTGGATTATATTCATACAGTAAGGATAAATACTCTTTTAATGTTGGTGAAAATATCAATTTGTACGATGGAGCTATTAAGAGATTTGGATATGAGCAAGACACAGCTCTAAAATTTGACGATTTGCAAGATTATTATTTTTCTCCTTACAATCAATATATAAGTATATCAGCAGATTATGGTCCTGTAGTAGGCGGAGTAGCTATAAATCCTAAAAATAAAGATGATGTACTTGCCGATGGTGGTAGCGTAAAGTATAATCCAGACACGAAGGTTATTACGCTTACCAATGCACATATTGAAAATGTAAATGATGGGGATAGAGTTTTTGCTGCAATTTTAGGTTCGCGAGAAGATGTACTGAAAATAGAGCTAATTGGCAGAAATAGTATAGAAATCTCAAAAACAAAAGAGACAGAAAACCAATATGCAAGATATTATGGTATTTATAATGGTGATGATTATGATTTAGAATGCCATATTGAAATATTTGGAAGTGGTTCATTGCATATAGATTATATAGAAAATAAAAATCTCGACCCTATTAAAACTTGGGGAATTTATGCTTACGAAACAGAAATATCCGCTGCCGATGTATATGTTAATAGATTTGAAAATGGCGTATATGCCGAGAGAGATATTACAATTAACAATAATGCTCAACTGCATATTAATTCTACCAAATTAGCTATTGCCGCTGGCGAGGATATTAATACCGTTGGAGATTATACAATAAGGTATGGAGAAGGTAGAATATGGTCGCAGGTTTTATCTACTTGGTCTGATTACTACAATACACATGAGAGCATGCAGCAATATTTGAGTATCTCATCTGATTATGGAGTTTTTGTTGGTGGCGTAGCTATTAGTGATAAAAATAAAAATGATGTGCTTGCCGATGGAGGTAGTGTAAAATACAACTCTACAACCAAAGAACTTACATTAACTAACGCTACCATAACCAGGGCAAGTGTAAATAAACATTATGATCAATTTCTATTAGCAGCAATTCTTGCTTTAGATGAGGACAATATCTCAATAAAACTTATTGGCGAGAACAAAATAGATATATCTAGAAATAGACCAGAAGAATATGTCGCTGCTATTTGGTGTAGCTATGAGGATAATGACTCCAGAACTGTTAGTTTTATCGGCAGTGGTAGTCTTATTATTAGAGTTGGATATAACACGGCTTTTGTAAATGGCTCTGCAATTCAATGTGGTCATATTAATATCAATAATGCCCAGCTCTATATTTATTCACGTGGTACTGGTCTGTCTGTAGGTGGACTACTAAAAATGGCGAATAATGCTATTCTTGCGGTTGACGCAACACCCTATTGTATTACATTTGGGAATTATGCAGAAGGTCATGAGATTTATTCTGGTGCAAAATATATGACAAGATTATTTATAGATAGACAATATAGCTACATTGAAAAACAGAGTTTTGAAGAGCTTTATGATACTGATAGGGCTGGAATAATTTCGAGCGGATATTTTTATATAGGTAGAGATGATAGAACAGCACCTACAATAAATAACAATATGCTAACAACCAATATTGACCATTCAATAAATCAGGTTGATTTATCATGGAATCCTGCAGTGGATAATATCACACCTCAAGAATTTATTTTTTATGAAGTAATGAGTAGAAGTGTTGATAATAATACAATTGTTTGGAGGCGTGCTCAATACGATCCTTTTAACATTTTCATTTACGATGATGCACATGGTGAACAAGAAATAACTGTATATGCTTATGATGCTGCAGGTAATAAAAGCACCTACGAAGCATTCAGATTTATGCCAGAAGAATATACTTCCATCAAAAATCAAAAAGAGGACGCGTATAGTTACTGGACAGGAAATGGTACTCTTCATGTTAAATTACCTAACTATGCAAATATGAAAATATTCTCTATTTCAGGTCAGTTAATGGACAGTAGAGTAAATGCCATTGGTGATATAGAAATACCTTTACAAAGAGGGATTTATATACTAATAGTTAATAATGAAGCTAACAAATTAATAATTCGATAATATTTTAAAAGTGGTCTCAGTTATTGAGACCATTTTTTTAATTTAAACTAAAACTATGAAAAAAAGTATTTTACTATTTGTAATTTTTTTATCTGCCTCTTATGCATTTTGTCAAGAAGCATATCTAAATATGGGATATGATAATATTTATGTTGAAGAGGGAAGTGAATATAGAATTGTGCCTCAAGAAGAAGAGATCGTTTTTTATAAAAATGATGCAATGCTTGAGTTTATGTTTTCATACCCTTTAGAAATAAATGTTGAAATAATAGGACCAACCTTAATAGAAAGTATTTCACTTAGCAAAACAGAGATTGTGTTGCGTCCAGGAGAAACAGACTATTTATGGGTGGTTTTTGAACCAATATTTGTTGACAATACTGATGTTATTTGGTCATCAGATGATGAAAGTGTTGCCACAGTTGAAGATGGAACAATAACAGCCGTAGGACATGGTGTGATAAATATAACAGCTACATCAGTTGAGGGTGGACATACTGCAAGTTGTGAAGTTACTGTGTTGCAAATGGCAGGAACGTTTACAGATGAGCGAGATGGTGTTACCTACAATTGGGTTAGAATTGGTGAAAAAATATGGATGGCTGAAAATCTTAAGTTTTTCAAATGGATTAATGAGAAAACAGAAATATCATTAGATGAACCTAAATATTATGTCTATGGTGTTGAAACTCCTATAATTGATATTGATGCAATTAAATCATCGGTAAATTATAGAACTTATGGAGTGCTGTATAATTGGGAAGCTACCCAAGGAGCTTGCCCAGATGGTTGGCGACTTCCAAAAAATGGAGATTGGACAGAGATTATAAATTTAATTGGTGGCGATTTGGCTCCACAAGAGGTTGCAAAATTAAAAGCGACAGGTGGATGGAATGATGGCGGAAGTGGTAGTGATGAATTTGGATTTAGAGCTTTGCCAGGTGGAATGCTCGAGTATGAGGGTTATATGTATGTTGGAGATAGGAGTTACTGGTGGACTCAAACAGAGTTTCAAGGTGGAGATATTTCAGCTTATAACAAAAGCATACAAAATGGTTCTACAAGGCTAATGAGTTTCATTGAAAATAAAGCCAGAGGTCTATCTGTGAGATGCGTGAAAGATGAAGATTGAAAATTCAAACTTAAAGCAATAATATTATGAAAAATGTATTTTTATTTTTGTTTACTCTAATTTCTATCGGCTTGTTTTCCCAAAACCGTACAATAAAAATTGGACATATAGAGCAAGTTATAGAAGAAAATGTTGAGTACAAGCTTGTTCCTGATGGGGATAATTTAAAACTAATGCAAGAGGGAGTAGAGCAAGGTAGCTTTGAACTACCTGTAACTATAACAAATAGTTCAGTTGAGCAAAATCTCTATACTGTTATTTTAGATGATCACAATAATGTTCCAACAAAATTGGTTGCTGCTGTTAGAAAATATACAGAATTGGGAGTAGCAGATGCATTGAATTTAGTAAAAAGTACTCCTCCTGTAATTTTAAAAGAGTATGTTTCCTTTGAAGAGGCAAGAGCATTTCATCGTGATATAGCTTATGCAGGTGGAATATCTCATTATGAATCAGTAAATCTTGATGAGAAAATATTCTTTGATGAGAGAGATAATATTGATTACCGTTATATTGAGATAGATGGAAAAATATGGCTTGCTGATGATTTAGCTTATTTGCCGTCTCTAGTTAAAGGGCAAGATATGAGCCTTGAAGAACCTCGTTATTATGTAAATGGATTTTGGCATCAAGATGAGGTTGAAGAAGAGCATATAAAAAGATATCATATTTATGGAGCGCTCTATAATTGGACTGCAGCACTATCGGCTTGTCCAGATGGTTGGTATTTGCCATCAAACGAAGATTGGAATGATTTGATAGATTTTGCAGGTGGAAAAGAGGTAGCAGGTGGAAAATTAAAAGAAGTAGGAACTGATTTTTGGGATTCTCCCAATGAAGGCGCCACCAATGAGTTAGGATTTAATGCAAAAGGTGGAGGTACTCCTGATGCTCTTTTTAAAACATATAGTGTGTGGTGGACAGCAAATGAAAACGGGAGTCGTGCAAGATACAAATTTATAAAGAATATCTCAACCAAGTTTACTGACCCCATAATACTTGCAGATAAGCAAGATGGATTGTCAGTGCGTTGTATAAAAGGTGAGAAATCTGTTGAGTCAATTTCATTAAATGAATCTTTAGTGGAAATAAACGCTGGAGATATTCTACCTCTTTTTGCACTTTTTACACCAGTAAATGCAACAAACAAAAAAGTAGAATGGACATCGCTTAACAGTAATATCGCTGTAGTAGATGATGAAGGAAATGTAACTGGCTTAAATCATGGAAAAGCAACCATTGTTGTAACAACTGATGATGGAGGACTTACAGCAGAGTGTGTTGTTTATGTAAAAGATATTAAAACATTCATAGATGAAAGAGATGATAATGAATACTCCTATGCAACTATTGGAAATAACACATGGATGTTAGAAAATTTAAAACACTTACCTGAGATTCATTATCCAGCAGATGCATCTAGTTCGCTTGAAAGATATTATGTATATGAACATGATTATGATCAAGATGTGGAAAGTGCAGTTGGCTCACATAATTACGAAACTTATGGTGTATTATATAATTTACCTGCAGCCAAAACAGCATGTCCATCAGGATGGCACCTACCTACACAAGCTGAGTGGGATGAGTTATTTGATGTAATTGATAACGACAAAGGATTAGTAGCATTAGCAATGAAGTCAACTGCTGGGTGGAACAGTGAGAATGGTTATGACTATTATGGATTTAATTTATTGCCAGGAGGTTGTAACGAAGGTGGAGATTTTCATGGTAAAGGAACTAGAGCTTATATGTGGATGGCAGATTATGGTTCATCTGCTTATGAAATATCATCAGGCATAGAACATTATGATGATGGTGGGCATTATGGTTTTTCTGTAAGATGTGTTAAAGGTAACATAGCTGCAACATCAATAAGCATAAGCGAATCAGCTATAGAGATGGAAAAAAATGAAGAGTATACCCTCGTAGCAAATGTTCTTCCTGAGCATGCGTCAAATAAGAGCGTTGTATGGATATCTAATAAACCATCTGTTGCTAAAGTTGATCAAAATGGTGTAGTTACTGGAGTTGGTCAAGGAACAGCTGTTGTTACAGCTATGTCAGTTGATGGTGAATATAAAGCTACGTGTGCTGTAACAGTGTATGAGATACCCGTAACAGGTATATCTCTTTCGCAAAATACTTTAGCTTTAGTGGAAGATGAATATGTAATTCTAGAAGCTATAGTAAGCCCAGAGAATGCTACTAACAAGAAGGTTATTTGGAGTTCTTCAAATTCATCGGTAGTTAAAGTAATAAGTAATGGTAGAGTAGATGCAGTTGGGGTTGGTAGTGCAACTATTACTGCAATGACAGAAGATGGTGCACACACTGCAGTCTGTGTAGTTACTGTAGAGTTGGCTATGTCAGGTACCTTTAAAGATCAACGTGATGGAAAGACATATAGTTGGGTTAGAGTTGGAAATCAGATTTGGATGGCAGAGAATTTAGCTCATCTACCCTCCATAAATAAATATCCTGAAGAGTCTGATAGTAATCCAATGTATTATGTGTATGGCTATGGAGGTAGCAGTGTCGCAGAAGCTAAACAGACTCAAAATTATATAACTTATGGAGTGTTATACAATTGGAAAGCTGCAGAAAATGGTTGTCCAAATGGTTGGCGTTTACCCAAAAATAACGATTGGATAATTTTAGCAGATGAGGTGGGAGGTATAGCTACAGCAGGTGTGAAATTGAAATCAACAACTGATTGGCAAGAATGGGGACCTACCGTACCAGGAAATGGAACAGATGATTATGGTTTTACTGCACTACCAGCAGGAAAGTATTCATACCTCTCTAATTTTGGAGATTTGAATAAAACAGGATGGTGGTGGAGTGATGATGTTGAAGGATTAAATATGAGTTCATATAGAGTCTCTTACGGGGCAGAAAACTTACATAAAATGGCAGCACAAAAAGATTCTGGACACTCTGTTCGCTGTATTAAGGAGTAGAGATAATAAAAGAACTGTTATAAATTTTAAAAAGAAATGATTATGAAAAAGACAATAATATATTTTACAATGATGCTACTCTTTTCAGCTTATGCAGTAGCACAAGATTTTGAGCCAATAGTTGATATTTATTATGAACTAAATGGCGACATTTTAAATGAAGAAATATCTTTGAAAGGTGGTGAGATAGTTATTTTAAATAATGATTTGACCATTGTTTATAATTCTGAACCAAGCCAAAATAGAAGCTTTGAATTTGACAAAGTAAAACAGCTGATGATCGATAAAAAGATTTCTGTGTCGGTTGATGATATTTCTATTTACAATAATTTAAAGGTTTATATAGATAAAGATTCTCAATTACAAATTCTTGCAAATAATGAGCTTGGTAGAGTTACTGTTTTCAATATAGCAGGAAATTTAGTTTTCCAAGAAGTTGTAAAAGATAACAAAGCAACTGTAAATCTAACTAGTTATAGCCAAGGTGTATATGTTGTTCACTGTGGGAATGAGTCTGTAAAGGTAGTAAAGTAGTTTTTATATAAATATTAAAAACCAGTTTTTTAACAAGTAAATAATGGGTTATACATATGTGTTTTAATAAAAGTACTCAATATATAACCTATTATTTTTTGTAAAATTAAAAATTAAACAAACCAGATATGAAAAAAATAATTTTACTATTAATAACATTAATTAGTTTGGGATGGACTTTTGCTCAAGACCCAATGATATTGCACTTTGATACAAGAGTTTCTGATGGAACTACAGTAGCTTTACCTTTATTCAAAGCTTTAAGTTCAGATCAGTTGAATGTGGATGTCGATTGGGGTGATGATTCTCCCATTGAGAATGTTACTTCAGAGGGTAATCACGAACACACTTATGCTGTAGAAGGGGAATATACTGTTAAAATAAGCGGAAATGTTACATGGTTTGGTTCATGGCAAAATCCTTATCCAGAGAAATTAATATCTGTTAGTTCGTTTGGTAATGTAGGACTTACTTCATTGAGATTTGCATTCTATAATGCAGCTTTTTTACAGCAAGTTCCTAATGCTTTACCATCAGCTATAACCGATTTGAATGGGACATTTATAGGTGCCTCCTCTTTTAATCAAGATATAAGTAGTTGGAATGTGAGTAATGTTAAAGATATGCAAGATTTGTTTTTTGGTGCTACCTCTTTTAATCAAGATATTGGAAGTTGGGAAGTGAAAAATGTAACAAATATGAGCTCTATTTTTCGAAATGCAAAAGCTTTTAACCAAAATATTGGAGGTTGGAATGTGAGTAAAGTTACTAATATTAACAACATGTTTAATGGTGCCTCTTCTTTTAATCAAGATATTAGCAATTGGAATGTAGGTAATGTTACTTCAATGAATCAAGTTTTTAATGATGCTACTTCTTTTAATCAAAATCTTGAAGACTGGGATGTAAGCAAAGTTACTAATATGTATGGAATGTTTTCTGGAGCTACCTTTTTTAATCAAAATATTGGTGGTTGGAATGTTAGTAATGTAACAGATATGCAGAGAATGTTTGCTGGTGCTACCGTTTTTAATAAAGATATTAGTGGTTGGAATACAGCTAACGTTACCACAATGAATAATATGTTTAGGGATGCAATCTCTTTTAATCAAGACATTAGTAGTTGGGATTTAGGCAAAGTTATTAATACAGAGGGAATGTTTAACGGTGCTACTAGCTTTAATCAAGATATTGGCGGTTGGGATGTTAGTAAAGTTACGCAGCTAAATTATATGTTCTATAATGCAAAGTCTTTTGACCAAAATCTTTCTAACTGGGAAGTGGGTGAAGTGTATAATATGATTGGGATTTTCAAAGGTGTAAAACTTTCAACAATTAATTATAGTAGCATTCTTATTAGTTGGTCTGATAAGTTGGTAAGAAACTCTGTAAATTTAGATGGTGGAGATAGTAAATATTCAGCAGGTGCTGCATCAGTGGCACGGCAAAAACTAATTGATGATTACGAATGGATAATCATCGATGGTGGAGAGTCTAACGCACCTGTTTTAAATAGTGCCGAAGTTACAGATGTTACACCATTTACGGCTATTGCAGGAGGCGAAGTAACTGCAGAGGGAGATACACCTGTTTCTTCTCGAGGTGTAGTTTGGAGTACAATAAAGAATCCAACTATTGAAAATAATATAGGTATAACTAATGATGGTGTTGGAGCGGGTGCTTTTGTAAGTAATATTTCAGGATTATCAAGAGATGTAACATATTTTGTACGTGCGTATGCAATCAACGAAAGTGGTGTAGATTATGGTCCTAATAAAGAGTTCAGAACTTTAAATGCGATGTCTTTAGTCTTTGATGTTCCAGAAGATGATAAAAATATTACGTTGCCACTTAATGCTTCCGTAGATGTTACTGTTGATTGGGGTGATGGTAATAGCAACTATTTTAATAGCGCAGGTAATCAAAGTTATACTTATAGTTCTAGTGGAATCTATACTGTTAATATTTGGGGAAGTTTAACTCAATTTGGTAATGGTGCAGTAAGCACACCGAATATGGGAAAATTGACTGAGGTGAAAAACTTCGGTAGCCTTGGTCTACAATCATTAAGTGGTGCATTTAATGGTGCAACTCAATTAACAAAGGTGCCTGCAGCACTTCCTAATACCATAATTGATTTAAGCTATCTATTTAGCGATTGCTCATCTTTTAATCAAACTCTAGGAAGTTGGGATATTAGCAAAGTTACTAATATGTCAAATATGTTAAGTAACGTAACACTTTCAACAACAAATTATAATAACATTTTGCTAAGTTGGTCTGCGCAAAATGTGAAAAATGGTATAACGTTTCATGCAGGAAGTAGCAAATATTCACCGGGTGATGCAAAAGTAGCTCGTCAAAAGTTAATTAGCACTTTTGGGTGGAATATCATAGATGCAGGTGAGATACAAACTCCAGTCGTAGCCACGATAGAAGTCAAAGAATTTACAACAAACAGTGCCGTCATTATTGGTAATGTTAGTGCAGATGGTGGTCTAGCTGTTACAGAGCGAGGTGTTGTTTGGAGCACAGCAGAAAGCCCAACTATCGAGGTAAATGACGGAATAGCTCAAAATGGTGATGGATTGGGAGAGTATCATAGAACAATTGAAGGATTGGCAGAAGGTGTAACATATTTTGCTCGTGCTTATGCAATTAACGATGACGGTATTAGTTATGGCGATAATTTAGAATTCTCTATTGATAATTCGATAACTCTAATTTTCGAAACATCGCTTTCGGAGGGCACTCAAGTCACATTACCTTTTTTTGGCAGTGTTGATGTTACTGTTGACTGGGGAGATGGAACTGTTGATAGTTATACCACAAGCGGACTTCAAAGTCATATTTATTTAACAGATGGAGTTTACACAGTGAAAATTACAGGTGAATTGACAAAGTTTGGACGTGGATTTGAGGGTTATCATAATGTTGAGAAGCTAATTGCTGTAAAGAGTTTTGGAGATATAGGGTTAACCTCATTGACTGGGGCTTTTAATGGAGCTGTAAATCTTGTTCAAATACCATCATATTTGCCATCAACAGTAAAAGATATATCTTATTTATTTAAAGATGCTACTGGATTTAATCAAGCAGATATAATAAATTGGGATGTTAGTAATGTAACAGATATGCAATATCTATTTTATAATGCAAATGTATTTAATCAAGATATTAGCGGATGGAATGTAAGCAATGTGATTAATATGAGCAGAATGTTTAATAATGCTTCATCTTTTAATCAAGATATTGGCGGGTGGTCAACAGACAATGTTACCAGTATGAGTTATATGTTTTACAATGCAACATCTTTTAATCAGGATATTGGTGGTTGGATAACAAGTAGAGTGACAAATATGTCATTTATGTTCAGTGATGCTATAAAATTTAATCAAAATATTGGAGATTGGGATTTATCAAGCGTGAATAATATTAGCAGTATGTTTGATGGTGCCTCTGCTTTTAATCAAGATATTAGCAACTGGAATGTCTCAAATGTTACTAATATGAGATCGTTATTTTATAAAGCCATTTATTTCAACCAAGATATCAGTGGTTGGGATGTAAGTAATGTAACCGACTTTGCGAATATGTTTTATATGGCCAATTCATTTAATAAAGATATTTCAAATTGGGATGTGAGCAATGCTTCTTATATGAATAATTTCCTTTCCGGTACAGCTCTTCATACTGAATATTACGATGCAATATTGAATAAATGGAGCAAGTTAAATTTGAGAAGTGGGGTCTATTTTAGCGGAGGAAATAGTAAATATTCTTCTGCTGGATTTGAAAGTCGCCAAAAGTTAATTGATGATTTTAACTGGACTATCACAGACGGAGGTCCTTCTGATTTGCCGATTACACATATAGCGGACGTTCTTGATTTAAAAGATTCATCAGCTAGCATAAAAGTTGTAGTAATTAGTAGTGGGGCAAGTGATGTGATAGAGAAAGGTTTGATTTGGGGAACTAGCCCAACAATTACGTTGGTTGATAATGATGGAATTGTAGAAGAGAGTGAAGATGTAGAAGAATTCATTGCTCAATTAACGGGTCTTGATGAAGGTGTAACCTATTATGTGAGGGCTTATGCTATTAATAGTTATGGTACAGATTATAGTGTGGTAGCTGAGTTTACAACAAAGTATATTCTTACAATAGGGGGTTCATTTAAAGCTCAAGATAAAATTTATGATGGAACAGATGAAGCTGTTATTGATGATAATAACTTATTATTAGATGGAATTATTGGTGGTGATGAGGTTGAAATTGAAACTGTTAAAGTGAGATTTGTTCAGGTTGAGCCAAATGCAGATATTAATGTTGAGATATATGAAGTAATTTTGTCAGGTATAGATTCTGATAAATACTTAGTTTCATTAGTTGATGCGCCAATAACAACAGCTAGTATCAATAAAATGGTAGGAATTGAAACAAATACAAGTGAAAAAATCACATTATATCCAAATCCAGTGAGCGATGTTCTCTATTTTAGTGGAGTAAGTGACAATAGTTCGATTATTGTAATAGATTTAACAGGTAAATTACTAATGAAGAAAAAGCTATCTAAGGGCGAAAGTTTAAATGTTTCAAATTTATCACATGGTCTATATGTTATTCAAATTATTACAGAAGGTGGTAGCATAGACACATTTAGGATTGTAAAACAATAAAAATAGAAAATAGCAAAATTGGAGGGGGTCATCTTTTTTATTAAAGATGGCTCTTTCATGTTTGTTGTTTTTCCTTCCAAAAGAGTAACTCAATTTAATGTGCTTCGTAATAGATTCTAGAGATTTATAGGGACTAAAAAATAGAAGAGACGATGAGTGAAAAATGGACAGTTGAGTTAAGTGTTAATAATGAGGTTATAGATGAACAGCATAAAGAGTGGTTTATTGTAATGGACGATTTATATAAAAGTATTTCAGATAAAAAACCTATCGAAACCATTGAAGATGCGCTTTTGAAAGTTTTGGAATATACTCGTTTTCATTTTAAGTATGAGGAGAACTATATGCAAGAAAATAAATTTTCAAATCTTGAAGAACATAAAAGCCAACATTTAAAATATGTTAGAGAGATAGAAAAATATTATGAAGAACTAATGACAGGAAGATCAAAACTCTCTGAAGAGATAGTTCAGAAATTGAATAATTGGTTTTTAAATCATATTAAAAATGAGGATTTGAAATATTCAGTAGAATAATATAAAAATTATAAGAAATAGGTTTTTATTTAATTTTATACCCTTCAAATGTAGATGTTTGAAGGGTATTTTGTTATATTATATGCTGTAATATTTTTATTTAAGAACTTTATATAATCATTATCTAAAACTATCTATTCTATTACCAATCTTTTTTATATTTTTGTGAATTAAATTAAAACATGTAAAATGAAAGAAATTCAGCTGTTGGATAAGAAGTTTAGAGTTTCTATTCCGTCAAATGAGATTCAGCAAGCTATTGGTCAAATTGCTGAGAAAATGAATAAAGATTTAAAAGATAAAAACCCATTAATGGTTTGTATTTTAAATGGTTCTTTTATGTTTTCTGCAGATTTGTTGAAGTTGATAAACTTTCCTTGTCAAATAAGTTTTGTGAAGTTTGCTTCTTACGATGGTGTTAGTACAACAGGAACTGTAAAACAGCTTATAGGTTTTAATGAAGAATTGAAAGATAGAACAGTTGTCATCTTAGAGGACATTGTTGATACAGGTATAACCATCGAGAACAGCGTGGCACAGCTCAAAGTGCTGGGAGCAAAAAAGGTTATAATTGCTACACTTTTATATAAAGATGAAGCTTATACCAAAGATATTAAATTAGATTATATTGGGTTATCCATTCCAAATGAGTTTATAGTTGGCTATGGTTTAGATTATAACGGTTATGGCCGTAATTTGCCTGATATATATAAGGTTGTCGAATAATATTATTAAAATAAATAAGATAAAATGTTAAACGTAGTTATTTTCGGCCCTCCAGGATCAGGAAAGGGTACTCAAAGTGAGAAAATTATAGATAAGTTTGGATTAGCTCACATATCAACAGGTGATATTTTGCGCGCAGAGATAAAAGCAGAAACAGAATTAGGCAAAGAGGCTTCACAATATATTAATCGTGGAGAATTAGTGCCAGATGCAACAATTATTGGTATGTTAGAAAATAAAATTAATTCATTTGAAGATATCAAAGGAGTTATTTTTGACGGTTTTCCACGTACAGTTGCACAAGCAGAGGCTCTTAAAGAGATGTTGAGCAAGCGAGGTGAGAGCATTAAAGTTATGCTAAACTTAGAGGTTCAAAGAGAAGAGTTGATAAGTCGACTACTAAAACGTGGCGAGACGTCAGGTCGTTCTGATGATAACTTAGAGACTATCGAAAAGAGAATTCAAGTTTATGAAGACCAAACTTCACCCGTGATTGACTTCTTTAAATCTGAGGGCAATTATGTTGGAATACATGGTGAGGGTAGTGTAGAAGATATTTTTAATCGCATTGATGAAGCGATAAGTAAATAAATAAGAGTAGATAATATGACTGGTTCAAATTTTGTTGATTATGTGAAAATCTTTTGTCGTTCAGGAAGAGGCGGTGCTGGCTCTCGACACATGCGTCGTGAAAAGTTCGTGCCAAAAGGTGGACCTGATGGTGGCGATGGAGGTAGAGGCGGTCATATTATTGTTCGAGGAAATAGAAACTATTGGACGCTGATACATCTCAAGTATCAGCGCCATGTTTTTGCAGAACACGGAAATCCAGGGGGCAGACAACGCTCAACTGGTGCTGATGGTGCCGATAAATATATCGAAGTGCCACTAGGTACAGTAGTGAGAGATGGTGAAACTGGTGATTATCTGTTTGAAATAACAGATGATGGCGAAGAAAAAATCTTAGTAAAAGGTGGTAGGGGAGGATTGGGAAATTTTCATTTTAGAACTTCCACTAATCAAGCTCCAAGATATGCACAACCAGGTGAGCCTGAGGTTGAGATGTCGGCAATAATCGAGCTGAAAGTTTTAGCAGATGTCGGACTAGTTGGGCATCCAAATGCAGGGAAATCTACACTATTGTCGGTAGTGAGTGCTGCAAAACCTGAAATTGCAGATTACCCATTTACTACACTTGTGCCAAATTTAGGAATTGTAGAGTACCGTGACCATAAATCATTTGTTATGGCAGATATCCCCGGAATTATAGAAGGTGCTCACGAAGGCAAGGGAATTGGTTTAAGATTTTTGAGACATATTGAACGAAATTCTATACTTCTTTTTATGATTCCAACAGATTCTGAAGATATTAAAAAAGAGTATGAGATTCTGAAAAAAGAACTTGAGTTATTTAATCCAGAATTACTAGATAAAAATATAATTTTGGCAATAACTAAAAGTGATTTTATTGATGAAGAGATGCAAGCAGAGATGAAAAAACTACTTCCAAAAGATGTACCATCACTGTTTATCTCATCTGTAACAGGCAAAGGAATTACTAAACTTAAAGATATGATTTGGGCTGCATTGGATGAATCTATTCTTGAAAGGTAAAACTGAATTTTTCAATGTGCAATTGTCAATATTCAATTATCAATGCGTTTTTTAAACCACATAGATAAGCATAAGTTTTTATTTTACCGCAGAGGCGCTAAGGGCGCAAAGACTTCATAGCATTAACGCTGTAGGCGTGAAATCTTTGTAGAAATATGAATATGCGTGTTGAGCATAACACCGTAAGTGTGACACATATATAAAAATTTTGCGTTATGGAAATTCTGTGAAATTCTGTGAAATTCGAGAGAAAATAAAATTGCAGAAAATAAAAAAAGCTCCTCAGGTAGGACTTGAACCTACGACCTACGGATTAACAGTCCGCCGCTCT
>CAZHHH010000037.1:15209-21355 GCA_964532085.1 uncultured Marinilabiliaceae bacterium | reverse complement strand
TTATAACAAATCTTTAATATTTACGTTAAGTGTAACTGTATTTAGTAAATAACGTTAGAGTTGTTAAATATTTATAGTAAAAACGAATTTAGTTTTGTGATAGTGTGATATAGTTTGTAGTAAAATTATGGAGAGATTTGTATTAGCTAAGCACTGGGGCTTTTTTGTAATGAGCTTCGCAGTTCCACTTATATTATTCCTTTTGGGTTGGTTTACACCATTTTATGTATTGAATGGTGCTACAGTTTTTGTTTTAATTCCTTTGTCAATTGTGATTGCACAGTTGACTATATATTTTTGGTTATGGGGTGTAGGCAAATATTTTAAACCAGAATTGCCCAAACATTTATTGAACAAATTTAATATGTTTAAATGGTTTGTTCGAATTCCTGTTTATTTAATTGTAGGAATACTTATTTATCTCTTAATTGGTGCAACTGTTGTCGGGACTGGGAAATTATCATTTGCAAACACAATGGGGGTTTCTATGTATGCGATTATACCGTTGTGGTTTCTGTTATTGTTATCTAAATTATTTTGTTTTTATTATATATCTCGTGTCATACAGTCAATGCAGACTATAGAGGTGATGAGTAGTAAATCTATATTTAGAAATCCAGAATTCTTCTTAATCTTAGTTTATCCGGTGGGAATTTGGTTTTTGCAACCAAAGCTTAATAAAATTGCAAAAGCT
The DNA here is from genome assembly GCA_964532085.1 of uncultured Marinilabiliaceae bacterium. GTDB lineage: Bacteria > Bacteroidota > Bacteroidia > Bacteroidales > Marinilabiliaceae > CAZHHH01. The sequence goes on along the minus strand of CAZHHH010000037.1, from coordinate 20,661 downwards.
GTAACTCCTCTTAGATAGTTTTATAGTATATTACCATTTAATAGGGAATAAACTCCTTTCAAAATGCTATTTTTGTTGGCGTTTTTATATTTACAATAGATGAAAAATAGGAGTGTTGATTTAACATCGGGCTCGATTGTTAGTCAGCTTTTTAAACTTTCAATACCAATTATCGGTGCATCATTTATGCAGATGGCATATAACTTGACCGATATGTTTTGGCTTGGTAACTTGGGAGAAGATGCTGTTGCTGCAGTTGGTATTGCTGGTTTTTTTGTGTGGTTTGGAACTTCTTTGTTGTTAACTACTCGAATTGGTGCTGAAGTTGGTGTTGCACAATCTGTCGGTAAAGGAGCCCATTCTGTTGCTAAAAAATTTATGAGGCATTCACTGTTTTGGGCAGTGATTATGTCTGCACTTTTTGCTTTAGTAACACTGATTTTTGCCAATGAATTAATTAGTTTCTTTAAAATAGAAAAACCATTTGTTCAAAGTCAATCAGTTGTTTATTTAAGGATTGTATCACTCTCTTTTGTATTTAATTTTGTAAATCCTACTTTTTCAGGAATATATAATGGAATGGGAAATAGCAAACTTCCTTTTAAATATCTTGGAGTAGGTTTGTTGTTAAATATAGTAATCGATCCAATTTTAATTTTCGGATTTTGGATAATTCCACCTATGGGAGTTGCCGGTGCTGCTTGGGCTACATTTATATCTCAATTGGTAGTTTTTCTGATTTTTGTATTCAGATTTATTGTTAAAAAAGAGCTTGTTGATCTAAAGCTGAGAGAGTTTAAATTGCAGTGGAAAATAACTAAGCGTATTTTTACATTGGGTGTGCCAGTTGCTGCAGAAAGTGCTCTTTTTGCCCTGTTTGCGATGGTTATTGCAAGATTTGTTTCTAATTATGGGGCAGAAGCCATTGCTGTGCAGAGTATTGGGGCACAAATTGAGGCTATATCTTGGATGACTGCTTCGGGATTTGCAACTGCTTTGGGGAGTTTTGTAGGACAGAATTATGGTGCAAAAAAGTGGCATAGAATCAAATTAGGATTTAATTATACTATGCTTATTGGTTTGGTGATGGCATTGCCAATTACACTCATTTTTATGTTTTGGGGCGAATCAATATATACACTTTTCTTTTCAAAGGCAGATTTGCAAAAGCTTGGAGGTATTTACTTAATGATAATTTCGGTGTCTCAACTTTTTATGATAACAGAAATTACAACAAGCGGTGCTTTCAACGGAATTGGGCGAACAGTACCACCTTCATTAATCGGAATTGTTTTTACAGGTGCTAGAATTCCACTTGCATATTTGTTAATGCAAATTGAGCCTTTGGGTTTATATGGAATTTGGATTGCTATTTCTGCTTCAAGTGTTGTTAAAGGAACAATTTTACCAATATGGTTCTGGAATATTTTGAGAAAAAATAGTGATAAAGCTTTAAAAACAAAAAGGGAGAGGAGTTTGATAATTTTATTGCCATCAAGATTGAGGCAAGATTGGTTTATAATAAAAAAATAGATGGATAATATTAATGATAAAATTGAGATAATAAAGTCATCAGATGGTAGTCATACATTGTATCGGGCAGATATGAATGAGCATTATCACTCAGTGCACGGTGCAATACGTGAGGCTTTACACGTTTTTATTGAGTCAGGATTAAAACAGATTGATAAAAAATTGTTTAATATTTTAGAAGTTGGTTTTGGTACAGGATTAAATGTTTTTTTAACTGCTCTTTCATTAAAGGAGGATGTAAAATGTAGCTATTTATCACTTGAAAAATATCCATTAGAATCTCATATAGCTTTAAAATTGAATTATGCAGATGAGGTAAATGGTAAAAACAGTACTCAAATTTTTGAGAAGATACATAATTCAGAGTGGGAATCTTTTCAGGAAATAGCTCCTCAGTTAAAATTGATGAAACATAATAGAGATTTGATTGATTTTGAGACAGATTTAAAATTTGACTTAATATATTTTGATGCTTTTGGTCCAGATAAACAGCCTGAAATGTGGGGTGTTGAGATATTTGAAAAATTATATAGCTACACCAATAAGAATGGGATTTTAGTAACATATTCAGCCAAAGGAGATGTGCGTCGTGCAATGATTTCGGCTGGTTTTGAAGTCGAGAAAATACCTGGTCCACCTGGCAAGAGGGAAATGCTTAGAGCTATAAAGTAGCCTTGTGGTTGAGGTTTTCTTAAATAGAAACAAAATTCTTCAAAAATTAAAATGCTAAAACAAAAAAAAATTGTACCTTTCGGAGAATTTTTTAAATAAACAAAACAAAAGTTTTAATGGATAAAATTAGTTACGCTTTGGGAATGAATATTGCCCAAAATTTAGCGCACTCAGGGTTGGAAGAAGTGAGTATAGAAGACTTTACAAAAGGTCTTACTGCTATTATAAAAAACGAAGAACCTGCGATGTCGGTTCAAGAAGCAAATGAGTTATTGCAACAGTTTTTCTCTGAACTTGAGAAAAAGAAATTTGAAGCAAACATTGAGGAAGGAAAGAATTTCCTAGCTGAAAATTCAAAAAAAGAAGGTGTTGTAACATTAGCTAGCGGATTACAATATGAGGTTGTAACACAAGGTGAAGGTGCTACTCCAAAAGCTACAGACACAGTAAGATGTCATTATCACGGAACATTAATCGATGGAACAATATTTGATAGTTCTGTTCAAAGAGGAGAACCTGCTGAGTTTCCTGTAAATGGTGTAATTCAAGGGTGGGTTGAGGCACTTCAGTTAATGAAAGAAGGAGATAAGTGGAGATTATTTGTTCCTTCTAATTTGGCTTATGGTGAAAGAGGTGCTGGTGGAGCTATTGGACCTCACACAACATTAATTTTTGAAGTAGAATTAATTTCAATTGTATAACGAACTTTTTAATAAAACAAACTACAGTAGTTATGAAAAGTAAAATGAATTCTTTAATAGTTTTTGCAGTTTTAATAATCTCTCTTTCGTTTGCAAGTTGTACCAAAGTTGCAGGGACAGGAAGTGTTGAGCTTAAAACAGCTTCTGATAGCGTTAGCTATGCATTAGGTTATCTTGAAGCTACGCAATTTAAAAAAATGATGGACTATCTTCCTTTTGAAGAGCTGAATAAAAAAGGAATTGCAAAGGTTTTTGCAAAACAAAAAGTGAAAGATAGTTATGTAGAAGAGCGTGCTAATCAATTTGGTGGCTTTAATGCTGCTATTTTTCAAAAAGCATTTTTAAATGAATTTGTTTATGAAAAGTCATATTTTGATGAAATGACAGCTGATATGACACTTCGTAAATATTTTGAAGCAAATAAAGATGCACGTGAAGAAAACGAAAAGAAGCAATCAGAAAATAACATTATTGAAGGTTTAGAGTTTTTAGAAAAAAATAAAGAGCGTGAAAATATTGTTGTATTAGAGAGTGGTCTGCAATATGAAATATTGGTTGAAGGAGATGGTGAAAAGCCAACTTTAAATGATAGAGTAAAATGTCATTATCACGGCACATTAATTAATGGTGAGGTATTCGATAGTTCTGTAGAGCGTGGTGAACCTGCTGTTTTTGGTGTAACACAAGTTATTCCTGGATGGACAGAAGCATTACAACTAATGCCAGTTGGTTCAAAATGGAAATTGTATTTACCATCTAATTTGGCTTATGGCGATAGAGCTGCAGGTCCAAAAATTGCTCCTAATAGCACTTTAGTTTTTGAAGTTGAGCTTTTAGGAATAGAATAAAAAATTTGAAATTACTATAATAAAAAAGGCGTCATTTTATGATGCCTTTTTTATTTGATATATAATATCTTCTATTAATCGTGCTCAACACAACCAAAATTCCCGTCCATTAGGGAAGTGTTGATTTCATCTAGATCAAAATATTCAGCATCATACTCTTCGCCTGCCAATTCAAAGTAATTTTCATATTCAGGAAGTCCTGGAGTTTGTAATTTCTTTATCATATCATAGTAGCCTTCGACACCACCCCAATCTTCTATAGGACATTCACGTTCACCTTCAATACAAAAAGGATAAAAATAGTTTTTTGTATCGTGAATAATTTCCTCTAGGATTATGGTATGACTCCATAAATCAGAGAAATCATAAATATATTTTATAATATCTCCTTCTGTTCTTAAAAGGTCTTTAACTTGAATAGTGGTATAATCAGTAAAGTCTTCTTTATCATAATCTAACATATATGGATCACCAAATTTTTTATCATTCCTTTCAAAAAAATGAGGATAAAAATTTTGCCATCTCATTGTTGTTTGAACTATTTTATGAAAATCTGTAAGAAACAAATCTGGCTGTATAAGTATACGTCTCCATATAAGAGGCTCTATACCATCAATGTATATTTTAACTTTATATATGTAATCTTTCGGCTTCATAATTTGAAATTAGTTTGGGTAAAAAAACAATTCACAAAGATAATTTAAAAGTTAATAATTGGTTGTTTATAAATATCATTTATAATTTTTTAAAATTAATTTCTTAATATATTTTGCCTCTCTCTTTTTTTAAAATAACTTTGATGTTTCAGAAAAAGTGTAAAATAAACAGATATTTAAATTAGATTATGAAAAGTGCAAAGATTCATACGTCAAAAGGAGTTATGGAAATTGAGTTTTATCATAAAGATGCTCCCAAAACAGTAGAAAATTTTCTAAAACTTTCAGAGGAGGGTTTTTATGACGGTTTATCATTTCATCGTGTAATACCTGATTTTGTTATTCAAGGTGGTGACCCACTTTCGCGTGAACCAGGTAATCCTCGTGTTGGGTCTGGTGGACCTGGATATACTATCCCTTGCGAACTAGATGGAGATAATCAATATCACGACCGTGGAGTTTTAAGTATGGCTCACGCTGGTAGAGATACTGGTGGTTCTCAGTTTTTTATTTGTCATAATAGACAAAACACTCAGCATTTGGATGGAAATCACACTTGTTTTGGAAAAGTAGTTAATGGTGATGAGGTTATCGATTTAATTGCTGCTGGTGACAAAATAGAAAAAATAGAAATAGTAGGATAAACTTTTAATATATAAGTAAATGGCTTTTGAAATAATAGGAAATTTAATCCTTAAAGAGGATACTGTTGATATTACAGATACTTTTAAAAAAAGAGAGTTTGTAATTGAAGTTATAAATGAGCGCAACAGTGATTGGAATGATTTTATAAAATTCCAGTTAACACAAAATAATTGTTCTTTAATGGATAATTATAACTTAGGTGAATCAATAAAGGTAAGTTTTAATTTACGTGGACGAAAATGGGAAAAAGATGGTAAAATTAATTATTTTACTAATCTAGAGGCCTGGAGAATTGAAAAAGACGCTAGTTCACAAATGAATGAAGATGTACCACCTCCTCCTTATGTTGAAACAGAGATACCACCAGCTGAAGCTAGTGATGACTTGCCTTTCTAAT
>CAZHHH010000037.1:5461-15109 GCA_964532085.1 uncultured Marinilabiliaceae bacterium | reverse complement strand
TTTAAGTATATTTCTGAATTTATAAGTATTGTAAAAATAATTTAAAGATTCAATAAAGGATAAAACTAATAAAAAAAACCTTCATAGAGTAACATTTTTTTGTATCTTTGCCAAAATTTTTATCAACCAAAAAAGCAATCGCTATGTCATTTATTGAAGATAAAATTGTGTCAGACGGCCTAACCTTTGATGATGTATTATTAGTACCATCATACTCAGAAGTTTTACCACGTGAAGTGAGCTTAGTTAGTCGCTTTTCGCGTAATATTATATTGAATACGCCAATTCTTTCGGCAGCTATGGATACAGTTACTGAAGCTCGATTAGCCATTGCGATTGCTCGCGAAGGCGGAATGGGAGTTATTCATAAGAATATGTCCATTGAAGAACAAGCACGACAAGTTGAAATTGTTAAACGTGCAGAGAATGGGATGATATATAATCCTGTTACTATCCAAAAAGGTAAATCTGTTGGTGACGCCTTAAAATTAATGAGTGAATATAAAATTGGTGGAATACCAGTTGTTGATACTCAGGGTTTTCTGGTTGGGATTGTCACAAATCGTGATTTGCGCTTTGAGGAAGATATGATGCGTAGCATCGATGATGTTATGACTTCTGAAAATCTGGTTACCACAAATCAAACTACAGATTTAGACAGCGCAGCGGAGATTTTACAAGAACATAAAATTGAGAAATTGCCTGTTGTTGATGCTGAAGGAAAGTTAATAGGTTTAGTAACTTATAAAGATATCACAAAAGCTAAAGATAAGCCAATGGCTTGCAAAGATGAGAAAGGAAGACTTCGAGTTGCTGCAGGTGTAGGTGTTACTTACAATACTTTTGAGAGAATTGAAGCACTGGTTAATGCAAATGTTGATGCAATTGTTATTGACACAGCTCACGGACATTCTAAAGGTGTTATTGAAACTTTAAAAGAGGCCAAAAGAAGATATCCAGATTTAGATGTAGTAGTAGGTAATATTGCTACCGGTGAAGCTGCACTTGATTTAGTTAAAGCTGGTGCTGATGGTGTTAAAGTTGGAATTGGGCCAGGTTCAATATGTACAACACGAGTTATAGCTGGTGTTGGTGTTCCTCAATTGTCGGCAATTTATGATGTGGCAAAAGCACTTAAAGGTACAGATGTGCCATTAATTGCTGATGGTGGTTTACGTTATAGTGGCGATATTGTGAAAGCTCTCGCAGCTGGTGCACATTCTGTTATGGTAGGATCACTGTTTGCTGGTGTGGAAGAGTCGCCAGGTGAAACAATTATCTACAACGGAAGAAAATTCAAGACTTATAGAGGTATGGGATCTTTAGAGGCTATGCAAAAAGGTTCAAAAGATAGATACTTTCAAGATGTTGAAGATGATATTAAAAAATTAGTACCTGAAGGAATTTCTGCTAGAGTTCCTTATAAGGGAACTTTGTATGAAGTAATTTATCAAATGATTGGTGGATTAAAAGCTGGTATGGGATATTGTGGAAGCAAAGATATTGAAGCTTTACACAATGCTAAGTTTACGAAAATAACAAACGCAGGTGTAGATGAATCTCATCCACACGATGTTACGATTACTAGTGAAGCTCCAAATTATTCGAGATGAAAATAAAATAATCTTTTGCGGTTTTTTCTTGTGAAAAATTAGGTGAAAGTTAAAAATGTTTTTATCTTTGCCACCGCAAATGAGACGGTCCGGTAGCTCAGCTGGATAGAGCAACAGCCTTCTAAGCTGTCGGTCACAGGTTCGAATCCTGTCCGGATCACAAAGTACAATTTTTGATAATTTTACTTATTTCATTTAGGTCTATATTCGTCAAGAGTATAGACCTTTTTTTTATTTCATAAAATAGTTCGAATAATCAATGTTGTGCGATAAATGTGCCTAATCTTATACTTAGAGTATAAAACTCTAAACACAATCTTTTTCACCACCAATTGAAATGTTTTCTATCGCCTCAAGTGTTACTTGCTCTGTCAATAATTGATGTAAGGTAAATGAACCTAGGTATTCAATAATTATGTTGTTTAAACCTATATAAAATGGTTTTACAGCACAATGTGATTCCTTTTCGCATTGATATGTAGGATTTAGACAGCTTACAATTTCAATGTCAGAATTAAATGAAGTGTAAATATCGTGAAGAGTGATTTCATCTGCAGGACGTGTTAAAATATAGCCACTCTTTTTGCCTCTGTAGTTTATAATAAGGCCAGAAACTTTTAATGCTGCAATAATATGATCTAGATATTTTATGGATAGATTTTGACGCTCTGCAATAGTTTTTTGTAAAATACCTTCATTTTCTGTTTCCCGAGCAATTTCTATCATCGATCGTATTCCATATCGAGTTTTTGTGTTTATTTTCAATTTTATTCGTTTTTGGTAAGTAGATTGTTTTCAACATTGAAAGCAAATTTAATAAAAACTTCTTTATCTACTTTAACCATTCCCATAAATTTGGTTGGAGGTGTTAAGTTAAAATCATCAATATTAAGTTTTAACACACCTTCCATTATGAAAGAATCACTTGTATCGAATAAAATATTACTATTTATTTTATACTCTTTTTCTTTACCTACAAAAACAATTTTTGCTATAGATGTAATATTTGTAGCTTCTTTTGATAACGTGCTTATAATTGGAAAAGTAAGCTGAATAAATATTTTAGGAAATTCATCAGCTTTTATTAGATTGAAAAAATCCTTTTTCATCATCGGATTTGAAGCTTTAAAGTCAGAAACTGGAATTTCTATCTCAATATGCTCTTCAGATAATGAATATTGTACATTGAAAAGATTATGTTGTTGATAAATAGGTTGCTCAAAATAAAATTGATTAACATTTGAAGAGCCCTCTATTCTTATGTAGTTTGAGTTTGATTGTGAAAAAATATTATTAGAAAATAGAGTCAAAAATATTATTATGATACCAATTGATACCATTTTATTTTTAATAATATTTTCAACTCTACTTTTTCTCATTATGACTTTTTTTAGAATGAAATAGCGGCTTCCATAACTAGACCGTTAAATTTACCACCATCAATTGCGCCGTGCGCCACACCATCATATTTTTGATTTACATAATCAAGTTTAACAACTACTGACTCAAGCATATTCCAACCACCGCCAATGTTAAATCTATTGACTGTTGAACCATTGTTGTTGTCAACACTGTTATATCTTGTACCTAGGTAGAAATCAGAAAATCTATAAAGTGCTTGTCCAGCAATTTGAGTAAAGTTTTGGTCTGCACCACCTCTAACACCTTTCATAGTTTCAAAAAGACCAAAAACTTCAAGTCCGTGGAATTTCACAAAAACGTTACCCATAAAACTGTTCATTTCCGATTGGCCGCCACCTGCGCCCCATCTTCCTGATCTAAAGTTGGCATCTACAGCATCGTTAGCTGGATTTATTGGGTCGTGAACCTGCATTACGTAATAGTAACGTGCACCAGTTCTGTCGCCATCCCAAAGTGTTGAACCGCTATGATTTTTTGGAACGTGGTAGCCAGAAATTGTTGCTCTAACTCTTAAATCATCATTTATTTGAGAATCATATCCAGCTTTCCAGTTAAATACTAAGTCATCAACAAAGTTATTTCCTTTTCCATAGTCTAAACGACCATTATTGGCACCAACTACAGCAATAATACCGTTGTTTCTAAATGTTATATCTAGTCCAGGATTTGTTGTATAAGCGTCCATAATCCAGTTTCCTACAAATGGATTGTTTTTAACGGCAGCGTTGGTACTTCTAAAGAAATGACCATCTCCATAGTTTGGCATCATAACTCCTGCACGAATAGTTAAATACTCCATAATGTCATCTGTTACAGGTAAAAATGGAAGCTTATCCATAGTTAAATATCCACCTTCAACCCAAGCTTCGTTGTGATGACGTGATGACAGATAAGTATTCATATAAAGCTGAATGCCTGGTGCTAAGTCTGTTACGATTTTAAAGTTAGCTGTAGGCATATTTATTGTTTTAGACAACTTTATAAGTTCTACAGGGTCTTTTGCTTCATGGTCGATTGCTTGAAATTGAAGTGCAAAGTCACCACCTATTTTAGCATTAACTTTCTCAAAGTTTTCGCTATCAAGTTTAGGAGCTTCAAAGGTTTGTCCATTAACTAGTGTGATAATAGATAATGCGAAAATAAATGTTAATAGTTTTTTCATGATTTTTAATTAATGTTTAAACTGTTATTTTTAGTGTTTACTTGTATGTTACATTAAAATTGATTGTAATATCATCGCCAGATTTTATAGCTCCCATCATCGCTTTTGGAGGTGTAACACCGTAGAGAGACATCTTATCTGTCAATTTTCCCTGGATTTTAATTGTGCCGTCTGTTAATATTTCTCCTGTTGTTTTTAATATTACATTCTTGCTAGACCCTGCAATTGTCAATATCCCTGATACCGATGCATTAAACTTGTTACCAGAAAGGGTGGTTTTCACATCACCATTTTGTTGAAAATTAATTGTAGGATGTTTTTTAGTTAATAAAGCTTCATAAGCTTTGCTATTCATTCCTGAGCTACTACTTTTCATATCTTCAGTTTTAAAACTGAAATTTGATTTTGAAATAGTGATTGAGTTTTCTTCAATTGAAAAGTTTGCTTTGCTACTGTATTCTTCAACAAGCATATCCCAATCGTGCAGAGTGGAGGTGCCGTTTACTGAAATAGCGCTCTCTTTTTTAACAACATTCTTTTGCTGTGAATAGATAAAATTTGCACTTAGCAAAAGGGCTAAAACCGCGATAGTTAATCTTTTTTTCATTGATTTTAATTTGTAATGTAATTAGTTTAAATATTTCACTATTAATCCTACTGCAAAAGTAGTATAAAATCACAATCAAGATGTAATAGTCCGATATGTTATAGGACATAAAAGTCCGATATGTTGAAATTGTTATTATTTGGAATATTTTTTTATAAGATGTTTTGCTACTTTTAAACCCAAATTGTCCAATAGATAAATTGTAGATAAATTAATTGATTCACTATATTTTGATGCTTATTTATTCTACGTTATACCCCAAACCCCTAAAGGGGCTTATTGCATATAGCTAATTTCTATTTTAAAATAAAATCTCGACATCTTGAAAAATTTTGTTTTTACTGGAAGATTTTTGTGTATATAAAACCTTGCTTAGCTTGCTAGTAGCCCCCTTTAGGGGGTTGGGGGCTAAAAATAGCTGTTTGAATTTTGTAATTACGAAAATAATTTTTTGCGAAGAAGCTAATTTAGGAGTTATGCGTCAAGTTTTTTAATTATCCTTTTGAGCTTCATTTATTTAAATGGACAATTTGGATTAAAAAATATTTTTTTTCGTTTACTCAAGTTAATTTGTTGGCCTAATCTTATACCAAAATTAATCTTTCATTTATTATTCCTATCTTTCAAAAAAAAATATATGAATAATATAAAGGCAACATTTTTAATTCTATTTATACTGGTTTTTTATAATAGCTGTAATGTTTATTCTCAACAATCTTATACGATACAGACAGGTGCTGAGCAACCAGAGTTATATTTTCCATTGTTAAAAAACAAAATAGTTGGATTAATGGGAAATCAAACATCTACTGTTGGTAATAAACATTTAGTTGATTTCTTATTGGAAAATGGTATTAGTTTAAAATTTGCTTTTGCACCTGAGCATGGCTTTAGAGGCGAAGTTGAGAGGGGTGAAAAATTTAGCAATGACAAAGATTTAAAAACAGGATTACCGCTCTATTCTCTTTATGGCAAAAACTCAAAGGCAGACTCATTGGTAAATTCAGTCGATGTCTTGATTTTTGATTTGCAAGATGTTGGTGCTAGATTTTATACATATATTTCGTCTATGCATGAAATAATGGAGCTTGCATTAAAGCATAATAAAAAAGTAATTATTTTAGATAGGCCAAATCCTAATGGTGACCAAGTTGATGGACCTGTAAGAAAAGATGATAAGTTTAAATCATTTGTTAGTTTTCATAAAATAGCAATGATTCATGGACTCACAGTTGGCGAGTTGGCATTGATGATAAATGGTGAAGGTTGGTTGGCTAATGGGCAAAAGTGCGATTTGACAGTCATTCCAGTGAAGAATTATGATCATTTAATGCATTATAAACTTCCAGTAGTTCCATCGCCAAGTTTACCAAATGAAGTTTCAGTTAGATTGTATGCTTCGCTTTGTCTTTTTGAGGCTACAGATATTAGTGTTGGTCGTGGTACAGATTACCCTTTTCAAGTTGTTGGTTATCCTGATCCTCTATTTGGCGAATTTACATTCACACCAGGTGTTAAAAGTGGTATGCAAATCCATGTGGAGCAAAAAGGAGAACTGTGTTATGGCATTGACTTACGAGATATAAATCTTTTAGATGAAAAATTCACATTAAAATATCTACTTGAATTTTATAGTAAGTTTGCTTCAAAAGATAAATTTTTTGCAAATCCTGACTTCTTCGATAAACTAGCTGGTACTGATGAGTTGCGTAAACAGATTGTGGCAGGTTGGAGTGAAGAGAGAATACGAAAATCGTGGGAAAGTGACTTAATTGAGTATAAAAAGATGAGAAAGAAATATCTATTATATAAAGATTTTGAATAAAAAAAGGAACGATATAAACCGTTCCTTTTTCTTATATTATTTATGAGTTGTTCTTCTAGATTTTCTAGCTCTTTCTCTTTTACCTCTTTCGTTTTGGTTACTTCCCATTGATTGTATAGATATAGGAATACCTTTATATTTTGCTTTTCTAAAAGCTCTAATTAAATTGTTTTCGTGATTTGCATCAGCCTCAAATATAGATTGGTTTTGTTGTATATTAATTCTTCCAATGGCAATTTTATGCTTAGGAGTTTGTCTATTAATTATACTTATTAAGACTTCTGGTCTTAAATTATTACTTGAGCCAATATTTATACTAAATCTTCCAAAATTACTGTTTCCAGAACCTCTTCTATCACGTTGACGTCTTCCTCCATTTTGTTCGCCTCTTCTTCCATTGCGATCTCTGTTTCTATTTCGTTCTCCTCGTGGTCTTTCTGTAGAGTTTAAGTCAGAAGAGTTTTGATAGTGTCTATGTAGATTTTCAAATTCATAAGTTAATAGCTTCTCTATTAATTCATCTTTTGATAAATCTTTAAAGTTTTCAACAATAACTTCGTTTAGATTATCAATATTAAAGTTTTTTGGTTCCGTTTCAGCTATTCTATTAATGTAGGTTTCAACTCTTTTCTTAAATACTTCCTCTCCAGATGGAATAAGTGTTTTAGTAAGTTTTTGACCTGTCTGCCTTTCAAAAAATGGAACTCTTCTTAATTCACCTGTAGCTAAAATAGCAATTGAAATTCCTTTGTTTCCAGCTCTTCCAGTACGTCCACTTCTGTGGATATAATTTTCTATATCGTCAGGTAAGTGGTAGTGTATTACGTGCGTTAAGTTATCAACATCTAATCCTCTTGCTGCCACGTCAGTAGCTACTAGAAGTTGTAAATGTTTATTTCTAAAACGCCCCATTACATAGTCTCTTTGATCTTGTGATAAATCGCCATGCAAGGCATCTGCGTTGTATCCATCTGCCATTAATTTATCAGCTATATCTTTGGTCTCTTGTCTAGTTCTACAGAAAATGATTCCATAAATATCTGGAGTCATATCAGCGATTCTTCTAAGAGCTTGATATGTGTTAGAAGCTCCTGTAACGCAATATTCGTGGCTAATATCAGCATTAGAAATATTCTTTGTACTTACAGAAATTGTTTGTGGACTATGCATATATTTTTGTGCCATTTGCTTCATATCATTTGGCATAGTTGCAGAAAAAAGCAAGGTTTGCTTATAATCTGGAGTTTCTTCTAAGATAGAGTCCATCTCATCTTTAAAACCCATTTTTAACATTTCGTCCGCCTCGTCTAAAACAAGATATTTAATTGCTGACAAGTTTAATCTTCCACGTCTAATCATATCATTAACGCGACCTGGAGTACCAACAACAATTTCACACTTTTTTCTTATTGCTCTTATTTGATTAGTAATAGGTGCGCCGCCATAAACAGGAACAACTGAAAAGTTTAGATTAGTAGCATAAGATTGTAAGTCTTTGGTAATTTGTAGACAAAGTTCGCGAGTAGGACATAATATTATAGCCTGAACGTCTTTATTATCTTCTTCCATTTTGTGCAAAATGGGTAATCCAAATGCAGCTGTTTTTCCAGTACCAGTTTGAGCCATTGCAATTAAATCTAGCTCCGATTCAAGAATAAAAGGTATTGATTTTGCTTGAATAGGTGTAGGGGTTTCAAAGCCTAAAGCTTCGACAGAGGCTAAAAGTTCTGATTTTAGCCCAATCTCTTTAAATGATTTCATCGTAAAATAATGATGCTTAATGAATAAAAATTTTTCTAATAAGAATTACAATTCATCGTAAAACTAAAAGCTATAATCTTATAGCTCTTAACTAAAATGTGAGATATAAATAAAACTCACTACCCAAAATCAAGCTCTTTGTATGATTAAAGAAACGTGACCGCTATTTAAGTTTCACGTCCTTTTGTCCATCGATGTTTTAAGACTGGCCTTTAACGTGAAGAAAAATTAGCAAGAATAGAATATTAAAATAAATCCAAATGAATGGTAATCCTATTTGGCTACAAACATAAGATAAAAAAGTTGATTCCTAAAGTATATGTGGCTTATAAGTAGTTATTTATGCTTTTTTATGGTTTTAGTTAATAATTGTAGTAGAGAGAAACGGCTGTTTGATTCTATAATATTTCTGATATTTTCTAATCAAAAAAATAAATTTCTTACAAAAAAGTTTGTTTTATAAAAAAAAGAATTAATTTTACACTGTAACATAACAGAACAGAACGGGTAATATGACTGATAATAAAGAGTTTAAAATAAATATCATAGATAATTCTAGTATTCCAAAGTATAGGCAATTAGTAAATTCTATCAATAACGCTATTGCAGAAAAGCTTTTGGATTCAGGAGATATGTTGCCGTCTGTTAATCAGGTCTGTCAAGATTATAAGGTATCTCGTGATACAGTATTTAAAGCATATTCTCTATTAAAAGACCAGGGAGTTGTTGAATCAGTACCTAATAAAGGCTATTTTGTAGCTCGTGCAATTCGTAGAGTTTTTTTGTTTTTAGATACTTTCAAGGCTTACAAAGAGGTATTATATGACTCATTTGTAAATAATTTGCCCAAAAATATAGTAGCGGATGTTCACTTTCATCACTACAAGCCAGAGGTTTTTCGTCGACAGATAGAGGATGGTATTGGAAAGTATTCTAAATATGTAATAATGCCTTTTGCTCATAAAGGTATCGAAGATGTGTTGGGACAAATTCCAGATGAAAACTTGCTAATTATTGATTGGAATATTCATTCTAAAGAGAATCACAACCTATTATATCAAGATTTTGGCAATGCTGTATATAATCAATTAGTAGAGTTAAAATCAAGTATAGATAAATATGAGAAAGGCATTGAGCTTTTGTATCCTGAATATACAAATCATCCTTATGAAACAGTTGAATATTTTGAAAAATTCTGTATTGATAATGGTATAAAACATCGAGTTTTAACAGACTATTCAGATTTTGTTGTTGAAAA
>CAZHHH010000037.1:4091-5361 GCA_964532085.1 uncultured Marinilabiliaceae bacterium | reverse complement strand
TCAAAATTAAAGTGGGTAAAAGAGAATGAGCCAGAGCTTTATGCCAAAATCTACAAAATAATGTTGCCTGGCGATTATATTGCCTACAGATTATCGGGCGAAATGCAGACCACTGTTTCAGGACTATCTGAAGGTATTATGTGGGATTTTGCTGATAGAAAAGTTGCAGACAAGCTGTTAGAATATTATGATATTTCTCAAGACTTATTACCAACAATAGTTGAGAACTTTTCTGAACAATCACAACTGTCTGTTGCTATGGCCGAAGAGATGGGGCTAGTAGCTGGTACACCAATTACTTATAGATCGGGCGATCAGCCTAATAATGCATTCTCTTTAAATGTACTTGAACCGGGCGAGGTTGCCGCTACAGCTGGTACTTCGGGAGTTATCTATGGAGTTTCTGATAAAACATCTTATGACTCAAAATCTCGTGTGAATACATTCGTACACGTGAATGATACAGAGCAAGATAACCGTTTGGGAGTTTTGTTAAATATCAATGGTACTGGAATTTTAAATTCTTGGCTTCGTCGTAATGTTGCAGAAGGATTATCTTATCCAGCGATGAATGATTTAGCAACGAGCGTACCAGTTGGTTCAGAAGGCTTATTGGTTTATCCTTTTGGAAATGGAGCTGAAAGGGTTTTAGAAAATTCAGAGCCAGGAGCAAGAATAAGCGGAATTAACTTTAATATTCATAATAAAGCGCATGTATTAAGAGCAGCTCAAGAGGGTATTGCCTTTAGCTTTAAGTATGGTGCTGATATTATGGGTGAAATTGGTATTGATACAAAAGTTGTAAGAGCAGGAAATGCAAATATGTTCTTAAGCACTTTGTTTAGACAGACATTATCGAATCTATTAGATGCAAAAATTGAGCTTTATGATACTGATGGTTCATTAGGAGCAGCACGTGGTGCAGCTGTTGGTGCAAAGCTTTATGATTCGTATGAAGATGCTTTTGCAAATCTGAAATGTATTGAAATAATCACTCCAGACGAGAATCAAGAGCAAACAATAAAAGCTTATGAGAATTGGAAAAATAATTTACAGTTTTAAAATTTATAAATTAATTAGTTATGAAAGTTACATTAGGTAAAAAAGAGTATTTTCCAGAGATTGGAAAAATTGAGTATGAAGGAAGAGATTCAAAAAATCCTTTAGCATTCAAATGGTATAATCCAGAGCAAGTTGTTAATGGAAAAACAATGAAAGAACACTTACGTTTTGCTACTTCTTATTGGCATAGCTTCTGTGGTGAAGGTGG
>CAZHHH010000037.1:0-3991 GCA_964532085.1 uncultured Marinilabiliaceae bacterium | reverse complement strand
AAGAACACTTACGTTTTGCTACTTCTTATTGGCATAGCTTCTGTGGTGAAGGTGGCGACCCATTTGGACCAGGAACACGTAATTTCCCATGGGCAGGTGCAACTGACCCAGTTCAAGCTGCAAAAGATAAGATGGATGCCGCTTTTGAATTCTTTACAAAAATTGGAACGCCTTACTACTGTTTCCATGATGTTGACTTAGTTAGCGAAGGAAATTCTCTTGAAGAGTATGAAAGCAATATGAAAGCTATTGTTGAGTACGCTAAACAAAAGCAAGAGGAGTCGGGTATTAAATTACTCTGGGGTACAGCTAACGTGTTTAGTAATCCACGTTATATGAATGGTGCTTCAACAAATCCAAATTTTGATGTTGTTGCTCACGCAGGTTTACAAGTTAAAAATTCTATCGATGCAACTATAGCACTTGGTGGTGAGGGATATGTGTTTTGGGGTGGCCGTGAAGGATATATGAGCCTTTTAAATACAAATATGAAGAGAGAAGTTGAGCATTTAGCTCGTTTTTTAACTATGGCAAGAGACTATGCTCGTGCACAAGGATTTAAAGGTGCTTTCTATATTGAGCCAAAACCAATGGAGCCAACAAAACATCAATATGACTTTGATAGTGCAACTGTTATTGGTTTCTTACGTCAGTATGGATTAGATAAAGACTTTAAAGTTAATATTGAAGTAAACCATGCAACCTTAGCTAGCCACACTTTTCAGCACGAACTACAAGTAGCTGCTGATGCAGATATGTTAGGTTCTATAGATGCTAACCGTGGTGATTACCAAAATGGTTGGGATACAGACCAATTCCCAATTAGCATCTATGAAACTGTTGAAGCAATGTTGGTTATTCTTGAGGCAGGTGGTTTTAAAACTGGTGGAATTAACTTTGACGCAAAAGTTAGACGTAATTCAACTGATTTAGAGGATTTATTTATTGCTCATATTTCAGGTATGGATGTTTTTGCACGTTCATTACTGATTGCAGACGAAATTCTTAGAGAGTCTGATTATAAGAAAATGAGAACTGAGCGCTATTCTTCATTTGATAGTGGAAAAGGTGCAGAGTTTGAAGCTGGTAAACTTACTTTAGAAGATTTAAGAAAAATTGCAATGGAGGTAGGTGAACCAAAACAAATTAGCGGTAAACAAGAACTTTACGAGCAGTTAATAAACTTATATATCTAAAAGTTAATAATAAAAAGAGCTATAAATAATTGTAATGATTTTTATAGCTCTTATTTTTTGTGTTTACACAAATAGTTAATTTTTTAGAAAAATACCTTATTTATGTAATAAAAATTTGTATAGATGAAAAACGGGCAAAATAAAATTTATGTAATTGGATTAACATTAGTAGCTACCTTAGGAGGATTGCTGTTTGGCTATGATACAGCAGTTATTTCTGGAGCTGAAAAATCACTGCAAGCATACCTAATAGATAGCCAGGGATTAAGTGCATTTGTACACGGGGCAACTACCTCAAGTGCCCTAATTGGTTGTATTATTGGAGGTGCAATATCTGGAATACTTTCTTCACGATTTGGAAGAAAAAGGGCATTATTAATTGCTTCAATATTGTTCTTTATATCCGCATTGGGTTCTGGATATCCAGAGTTTATATTTTTTGAAGCAGGAACTCCTTCAATAGCTCTTTTGATGATGTTTAATTTTTATAGAGTTATTGGTGGAATAGGTGTAGGTTTGGCATCTGCAATAAGTCCAGTCTATATTGGAGAAATTGCACCAGCAAAAATTAGAGGAACTTTGGTTTCTATAAACCAGTTTGCAATTATTTTTGGAATGTTGGTGGTATATTTTGTTAATTGGGGAATAGCAAATGGACAATCTTTAGAGTGGATTAATTCAATTGGATGGAGATATATGTTCCTTTCTGAGGCTATACCTGCAGCGGTATTTGGAATATTATTACTGTTCGTTCCTGAAACACCAAGATATCTTGCACTTACAGAGCAAAATGATGAAGCTCTGAGAATTCTTACAAAAATTAATGGTGTTGAAAAAGCTAAGAAAATATTAGAAGAGATTAAATCTACTGTTGAAACTCATTCTGCAAAAATATTTTCTTATGGAAAAAAAGTGGTTATTATTGGTATCCTACTTTCTGTTTTCCAGCAATTTGTTGGTATAAATGTAGCGTTATATTATGCTCCAAGAATTTTTGAAAGTATGGGAGCTGCCAAAGATGCTTCAATGATGCAAACAGTGGTGATGGGATTGGTAAATGTTGTGTTTACCGTTGTTGCTATTGTAACTGTCGATAAATATGGAAGAAAACCATTGTTAATAATTGGGTCTGTCGGTATGGCTGTTGGTATGATTGCTATCTCAGCACTTTCATATTTTGAAGTTATTGGAGTTGCCACATTGGTGTTTATTATTCTTTATACAGCTTCATTTATGATGTCGTGGGGGCCAATAACATGGGTTTTAATATCAGAAATTTTCCCAAATCAAATTCGTGGACAAGCTGTTGCAATTGCTGTTGCTTTCCAATGGGCAGCAAACTATTTCATCTCCTCAACTTATCCAGCAATGATGGAGTATAGTGGGGCTATGACTTATGGATTCTATGGTTTAATGAGTATACTTTCTGCTCTGTTTGTTTGGAAAATGGTTCCAGAAACAAAGGAGAAAACCTTGGAAGAGTTAGAAGGATTTTGGAAAAAATAAAAAACTTTTGCTTTCAATTTTATTGAAATTTCAATACTAAGGATGGCAGTTTTACAATATAGCATATTGTGAAGTTGCTATCCTCTTTATTTGTTTTGTAAATTATTCATTAGAAATGCTTAACTAGCTGATTGTCATTGTGAGCGTAGCTAAATCTCATTTACTTTTTATGGACTATTTTTGATAATATATCTATTTTCTAAAAATAAATATAAAAATGTTTTTTAGTAATATACTTTTTGTATCTTTGTGTGGAAACAAATTGTTGATTTATAATGAAAAGGTTTGAAGTTATTTTCTTGTCTGAGGTTAGAGAATTTTTGCTAACTCTTGATCAAAAAAAGTCGAGATAAAATAATTTTCAATATTGATAGAGCTAGAATAAAAAATGATAGTGAATTATTCAAGAAATTGAAAACTGAAATTTGGGAGTTTCGTACTTTGTATAATAAAATTCATTATAGAATTTTTGCTTTTTGGGATAAAGAAGATAATCAAAATACCTTAATTGTCGCTACCCACGGTATTATAAAAAAAACAAGTAAAACCCCAGAAAAAGAAATAGATAAGGCTGAACAAATAAGGTTGAAATATTTAGAATTAAAAAATATTGGGAAAGATGGAAACAGAAAATAAAGATTTAGAAATGTTCACTTTTGACCAAATTAAAGATGAATTTATAGGGAAAATAGGAACAGAAAAACGTATAAAATACGAGCAAGAACTTCAAATGGAAGTTTTGGGAGAAGTTATAAGAAAAGCTAGAATTGAGCGTAATTTAACTCAAGAAGAGCTTGGAAAATTAATTGGTGTACAACGTGCTCAAATTTCAAAACTCGAAAATAATACAACTAACGTGACAATGGGAACTATCTTAAAAGTTTTTGGAGCATTAAAAGCTAAAGTTAATTTTAATGTTGAATTAATAAATTCAAATGTGCAAACAGCATAAATTATAAGAAAAGACTTTATATTTAATATTCTTGTATTAAAGAAAAAGAAGATTAAGTATAAAATTATTCAAATAGTTTGTAGAAGTTTTTTCTGCAAACTATTTGTTTTTTATGATAATTTTAAATATTTTTAAAGTATTATTTACCTTTAATATAAATTAATACTAATTAATTATTGACTAAATCGTTCATATAAAGTGTTTAATGTTTTTTGTGAATGATTAAAAAAACAATCAGATGAAAAATAGATTAAGATTATTTAGCTTTTTGTTCTTATTTGCAGCTTTTGGATTAGCTGCTCAAGAGAATAGTGTTAAACTTGATTTTAGTAATGCC
>CAZHHH010000036.1:0-21355 GCA_964532085.1 uncultured Marinilabiliaceae bacterium | reverse complement strand
GTGGTGCACTTGCCGAAATTTCTTTAAGGACACCATTCTTTTGGCAAACTGGCATTGCCTTTTTAGCAATTCCTGCAGCATTAACATTGGTAGAACCTAAAAGAGCAAAAACAGAGCATAATCCTGGATTTATACACATTTTGAAAATTGTAAGATATTCGCTCGTTACAAATGTTAAACTTAGGTGGGCATTAATATATTCGTCACTCATAGGTGCAGCAACACTAACAATGGCGTGGGTTTACCAACTACAACTAAAAGAGTTAGGGTTTGGCGAATTTCAAATTGGCTCAACTGCCACTTTTCTAAATCTGTTAGTAGGAACCGTTACACTTGTAGCTTATAAAATTGAGAAAAGAACATCGACACGATTCCTTATGCTTTTTATAACAATCTTTATTACAACAGGATTTGTAGCCGCTGGATTGAGTAAAACTCCGTGGGTTTTACTCACAGTTTTAACCATATTTTATGCTGTTAGAGGAGTAGCCACACCAGTTTTAAAGAACATTGTAAACATAATGGCAGCATCAGAAGCGAGAGCAACCATATTATCAATAAGAAGTCTAATTATCAGAGCATTTTTTGCTATTATAGCACCACTTTTTGGTTGGATTTCTGACAAACTCTCACTAAACGAAGCACTAATTATTATTGGAATAGTTTTTATTATTTCATCACTTTCAATAGTCTCAATGTTCATAAAGAATATTACAGAGTAAATAAGGACGGTAAATTATAAAATGTTTGTTTTAAACTATAATGAAGTTGATATAAAATAAGAAAGGGGTCTCGAAGACGCTCCCTTTCTATTCCCGGCTAAGCTTGACGCAGTTAAGCTATCGCGCCGCCTTCGGATGGTTTAAATCTAACCACCAACTGTGTAAAATTAGATGATATTTTTGATAATGTCAAAGAAAATAGGAAATAGGCAAAATTATAGACATTCTTATTTTAGGCGGACAACCACCTTGCCTTTGGCTAGACACTGCACAGAGTCACCCATACACAATCATACAATAAATTGCAATCCATCGTAAGCCAACTCAATATTGTCAGGTAATTCGCTATTTACAACGTCGTGCAATCCCATTTGGTGACTGATATGTGTTAAGTAAGCTTTTTTAGGTGCGATTTTCTCAATAACTTCAATCACTTGCTCAAGATTAAAGTGTGAAATATGTTCCTTTTTTCTGAGTGCATCAATTACCAACACTTTCAGGTTCTTCAACTTTGGGAATTCACTTTCAGGAATATAATTGGTATCTGTCAAATAGGCAAAATTACCAATTCGGTAACCTAAAATCGGCAATTTATGGTGCATTAGTCTTATGGGAATAATTTCAACATTATCAATAAAAAAAGGCTCTGTATCAATAGTTTGCAACTTTATTTGTGGCAAACTTGTGAACTTTATATCAGAAAAAGCATAGGAATACTCTATTGTGATAACACTGATAACATTTTCTTCTGCATAAACTGTTGTAGGACTTTTATTTATCATATTAAAAGCCCTAACATCATCCAAGCCTGCCAAATGGTCCTTATGATAGTGAGTTATAAGCACATCCTCCAAGTGAGTAACATCAGCGGTGAGCATCTGTATTCTAAAGTCAGGTCCAGTGTCAATAACAATATTTTTGTTTTTGGTTTGCACCAAAACCGCAGAACGCAATCTTTTATCCTTTGGGTTTTGAGAAGTACAAACCTCACATTTACAAGCTATCATCGGCACTCCACTCGAAGTTCCCGAGCCTAGAATTGTGATTTTATACTCCTCTTTGTTCATCAACTTATCTTTGCAACGGCTCAAAATCTACAACTTGTGCATTTACAATCTCAAAACGATTTCGTTTTCTATTATCACTTGCAAATTGCATTGGAACATAATAGTCATTATATCCAGAGCAAAATCCATCTTCCCATTTTTCCACTAAAATACGCTGTTTTCCACTTTCAAACTGAGCTCGATAATTGTTCTGCATCTCTTCTGCCAAATCGTGCATTCTCTTACTACGTTCTGTTTTAACAGTTTCTGGAATGTGGTTAGCCATTCGCTCAGCACGTGTATCTTTTCTAACAGAATATTTAAAAATATGGCAATGTCCAAAGCCAATTTGACGAGCGACATTCATTGTTTCTTGAAAATCTTCTTCTGTTTCACCTGGAAAACCAACAATAATATCTGTTGTAATATTAAATTTGGGGTCTTTACTTCTCACACGGTTGACAATATCCATAAACTCCTTAACTGTGTACATTCTTCGCATCTGCATTAATATTTTATCAGAACCACTTTGTAAACACAAATGCAAATGAGGTGCTAATTTAGGATGTCCAATCAGTTCAAAAAAATGGTCATCAAATCTATCAGGCTCAATAGATGAAATTCTAACACGAAAATCACCATCTAAATTTAAAATTTTATCTAAAAGAGTGGAGAATTTTACACCCTCAAAATCATATCTACTGATATTTACACCAGTAAGTACAATCTCTTTAGCACCTTTAGAGATAACATCTTTTATGTTATCAAGAATTTGGTCTGTTGGTCGGCTAACTGCACGACCTCTAACAAACGGAATAATGCAAAAAGTACAAAAATTATCACAACCATCTTGAATTTTTATCAAACTACGAGTATGAAACACCTCTGTAAAAGATTGATAACTAAACAAGTCGTGATCTTCTTTTGATAAAGTTGCATCACCAGTTTTTATCAATGAATCAACGCTATGGTAAATTCCACTTTTTCCTTGATTATTTATAATTGTAGCTTCAGGAAAATTCTTTTGTAATTGCTCTTGATGGCTGTTAGCCATACATCCAGTAATTACCATCTTGGCATTTGGGTTTGCTTTTCCGGCACTACGGATTACATATCTTGATTTATGATTGCTTTGATTTGTTACAGTGCAAGTGTTCACAACAACAACATCAGCATCATTATCTTCTTCTGAAATTTGATAGCCGTTTTTTTGAAATTGAGCTGCCAAAGCGTCTGTCTCATATTGATTTAGACGGCATCCCAAAGTTTTAAAAACAACTTTCATTTGACTATAATCGGTTTTCATTTTTTTTTAATCTAAAATCAAAAACTAATAATTCTAAACAGAAAAATTAAGTATTAAAATCATTTATAAATTAACTTCTCTATTTCTTGTATGAATATAATAGTTGGTGGGTATAAATAAAGTTTTTTATAAAACCTTTCCTTCACTCATTACATTTTTATAAAACGGTGTAACTTTATACTTAGTATTCCAATCATTTTCTGTAAAAATAATTGGGCTAATAACCTCGCCAATATCGAATTCTAAGTCATAAAGTGAAGAAGTAATGTTTTTAGAAACAGCTTCCGAAACTTTATCTTTATTCAATAAAATTAGAAAATCCCAATCTGAATCTTTTTTATGTATCCCTTTATTTCTTGAACCATAAAAAAAGATTTTTGCATTAGGCTTTTTCTCTTCAACAATTTGCTTTACTTGATTTAAAATATATTCTTCTTTTTTATTCATATATCAAATTTAAAGAAAAATAATTAGAAAGTCTAACTCACCAACTCTTTAACCAACTCTCCCTCCATACTAAACGGGCGAACTGAAGTAACTTTAACATCAACAAAAGTTCCAATCAAGCTTTCATCATCACTGGCAAATCTACCTACAAGCCTACCCTCTGTATGTCCACTTAAATATCCCTCTTTTCTATCTTTACCTCTTACTAAAAGACGCATTGTTTTGCCAACCAAATCTTTTGTAAGTTCTGCGGCAACTTCATTCAAATCTTCTGTAAGAATAGCGTGTCTCTCCTTTTTAACCTCGTGGTCAATATCCTCTTCCCAAGCATAAGATGCAGCACCTGGACGTGGCGAATACATTGCCACATAAGCCATATTGTATCTGTATTTTCTTACAGTTTCTCTAGTGTTTTCAAACTGTTCGTCAGTTTCACCTGTGAAGCCAACAATTATATCTGTAAACAATGTTGCAGTAGGTAAAAGCTCTCTTACCCACCCTACAACTTCATCATAACGTTCCATACTGTGCTTACGGTTCATTTTTATAAGCACTTTATCATCGCCCGACTGAACAGGAAGATGGATTTGCTTTGCCAAAGAACGATATTTTGCAATGGCTTCAATAACATCACGAGTCATATCGCGCGGATGTGGCGAAGTGAAATATATCCACACGTCTTTGCCAGAATTATCAGCTAATTCGCCAATTTTCTCAAGCAATTGTGCAAAAGACAACTCTTCACCTTTTTTATCTAACCCATAAGAGTTCACATTTTGACCTAAAAGTGTAATACTTTTATAATCGTGTGCTATTAACTTTTCAACTTCATCAATAATATCTATTGATGGGCGACTAACTTCACGTCCACGAGTATATGGGACAGCACAGAAAGTACAAAACTTATTACACCCATTTTGGATAGGAATAAATGCCTCAAATGAACTATTGTAAAGTGGTTCGACCTCCCACGCTTGTGGTGCAGCTTTCACCATTGATATTTGTGAATTGTCAGTAAAACCCAATTTTTCTGCAGGTGTTGCAGGTTGAGCACGTTTTAAAATTTCCTCATCATAAATAATAGGCGAATTTGAAACTGGTGTTGTAACTCCATACTGACTTAGCATTGCAGGAAACATAGCAAGCTCTTTCATATCAAAAATAATATCAAAAAGCTTTAAAAAACGCTCCCTATCTTTCGGTAAAATACAACCAGAAGCAAAAGTAATTAAGTTCTTCTTATTTTTCCACTTATTCCATTTAGATATTTGATAATATACCTTATCAATAGCCTTTTGACGTACCGAACAAGCTATAATGCCAATAACATTAGCTTCCTCCTCAACATCTGTCCATTCATATCCCATTTTTGCCATTATTGACTGAACACGCTCTGCATCAGCATAATTCATCTGGCAACCTAATATTACTAAATGATATTTCATCAATGAAATTTTATTTTAAACAAATAATAATTTACCAAGTCCTTAAAAATAGACTTCCGTGAAAATTTGAGATGATTTAACTCCTTGCTTTTCAAGAATATCATATACATCATAAATCATATCACAATTTCCGCAAAGATAACATAAAGTATCGGAATTGACAGGATTTTTTTCCAACCATTCTGTAACTCGTCCTTTAAAATCCCCTCCACCTTCTCTACTCACACAAGAGATATATTTCCCCTTTTCATATCTTTCACGCTCATATTGCTCTTCGGCAGTTCTAACGCCGTGTAAAAGTGTATAATCAAGATTAGGATAACTCTTAACGAAACAGTGAAAAGGTGAAATTCCCGTACCACTTGATACAAATAAGAATTTCTTATTATCAACTTCTTCCTCTTTAAGAGTGAAATACCCTACAGCATCGTTAATAATTACAGAATCACCAACATCCATCTTTTTTAAAGCTGGTGTTACCAATCCATCTTTAACCTCTTTAACCAATATTTCTATATAATCTTTATCTGGCGAATTATAAATAGAATATTCTCTAACATTTATACCATTTGGCGGCCCAACTTGAATATGTTGACCTGGTTCGAATTCCATTCCATTACGCTCAAAACGTAGTATAAATGCTGAATCTGTCAACATTCTTTTTTCTAATATCTTGTGTAAATTAAACTTTTTCATCTTTAGTTTTCTGAAATTTTTATGCAAAAATGCAAAAAATAGATTAGTATCACAATTATTATTGATATTAAACTCTTTTTATCCGAGATTAGGGGTTAGGGATTAGGGGTTAGAGAGTTGAAAGATGATAGTGGAAAACTGAAAATTGGATCTCAGCCCAGTCTCGTCGTAGGCGAGGTTAAGTCAAAGTCTAGTAGTGAAAGTCATTAATTAATTTCTCTTTGTATATTGTTAATTGTTAATTTCTCATTGTTCATTTTTGGCCATTGTTCATTGTTAATTTTTCATTGATAATTGATATAAATATTTGTATATTTGCTAGATAAAAATGAAAAAGCTATGGAAAGCATCACTGTTTATCCCAAAAATGAGAAACAAAAATCTTTATTAAAAGCATTATTAGAAGAGATGAAAGTAAAATTTGAAATTACTTCTAATGACGATACTTTATTAAGTGAAAAAGATTTTATAAAAAAAATTGATAATGCCATTTTACAAGTAGAACAAGGTAAAACAGTAACTTTATCAAAAGAGAATCAAAAAGAGTTCTTAGGATTATGAAATATTCAATAGAATTTTCTCTTGAAGCTGTAAATGACATTAACAAATTTAAAAAGTCTGGTGATAAAAAAATACTAAAAAAATTGACAAGCTATTAGACGAATTACGAAAGCACCCAACAACAGGTACAGGCAAATCTGAACTATTAAAATACTACCAAATTCCTATCTGGTCAAGAAGAATAACAAATAAGCATAGACTTGTATATAGAGTCGAAAATGAAAAAGTATTAGTTATCGTTTTATCTCTATGGGGACACTATGATGATAAATAATTACGGAGTTGATAGATAAAAGGGGAAAGATGAAAGTGGAAAACTGAAAACTGGGTTTCAGCCCAGTCTCGTCCCAGGCGAGATTAGGTCTAGACCTAGTAAGGAAAGTCAGTCATTAATTGTTAATTTTTCATTGTCCATTGTCCATTGTTAATTTCTCATTGATTTTTGTTCATTGTTAATTTTTCATTGATAATTGATTATTGATTATCTTTGCAAATATTTTAAAAACAATGGCAGGTAAACTATATTTAATTCCCAATACATTGGGTTCAGATGTTATTGAGGATAGCATTCCGACAAATGTTGCTAATATTGCAATAAATTTATCTCACTTTATAGTTGAAGATTTGCGTACAGCTCGTAGATTTTTGCGTAAACTTGATAGAAATTTTGATATAGATTCTTCACATTTTTTTGTTTTAAACAAGAGAACAAAGCCACAAGAATTTGCTGAATTTATAAAGCCTTTAAAGGCTGGCAAAGATATGGGAATAATCTCTGAAGCTGGTTGCCCCGGCGTTGCCGACCCCGGTGCAGAGATTGTAAAACTTGCTCACGAAAATAATATTACTGTTGTTCCATTGGTTGGTCCTTCATCTATTTTACTGGCACTTATGGCGTCAGGAATGAATGGACAAAGTTTTGCTTTTAATGGTTATTTGCCAATTAATAGAGATGAAAGAATTAAAACACTAAAAGATTTAGAGCATCTTTCAAGAATAAAAAATCAATCTCAAATTTTTATTGAGACTCCATACAGAAATATCGACTTTTTTAATGATATTATAAAAGCTTGTTCGCCAAATACAAGATTGTGCGTAGCTTCAAACCTCACACTAGAGGATGAGTTTGTGAAAACTAAAAAGATATCACAATGGAAAAATGTTCCTAATATTAATAAAAAGCCTACTATTTTTATTATTCACGGATAAACTATTCTTCAAAAGAAGTTCTTTTTTCCATCTCCACAGATTTTGGAAACAGTATATTATTCTCAATATGAAGATGATATATCAAATCATTATCTAAATCTTTCAATAAAGAGAGTAAGTAGATATATTTTGTATCCACAATATCATCTGTAGAATAGTTGTCAGTTATTTTTCTAATCTTTTGGATTAAATTACTTGCAACAATGTGCTCATGTTCCATCATTGCTATGGGATTTTCAACTGTTGAGAAGCGTGGACGTGCAAGCTCTCCTCTCCTATTTACCATTTTGCGAATGAAAGGGAAAAGTACCAACTCCTCTTTTTTCATATGTCCACCAAGCTCTTTAGATAACGCAATTGCATAGTCATACAACTCTTCAAGTTCAGTAGTTCGAGTTATTTCAAGATAATCTTGAAATGTAGTTTTAATTTTCTGTAAAATATCTTCTGTAAATCGATGGTGAGTTTTTTCAACATAATCAGCCATTAAATCTAGCGGCCATAATCCCACATCAACTGGATAGTATTGATTTTCTGAGCTTATAGATGAATTCAACTCATCCATAAATTTTTTTTGTTCAATAGAATATTCATCAATAATATCAGATAAAATAGCCTTACCATTGCAGTAAAAATCTATTTGATAATTATTTAAAATAGCGATTGAAGCTGGATATTTTGTGGTAATTTCTCGTAAACTTAGCTGTATTGTATCTGTTTTCATAATCAAAACTTTTAAAAGACATTATTGTCTTTTAAAAGAAATTTGAAGCTAAATTGTTCAAGAAGAACTAAAATTATTTATTAATCCACTCTATAACCTCGTCAGATAAAGGAGAAGTGCGAGATGGCAATACATCTATTAAATTGCCTTCTTCATCAATTAAATATTTTTGGAAATTCCATTTTACAGAGCTATCCTTAACACCATTATTCTCTTTTAAAGTTAACCATTGATATACAGCGTGCATATCTTTTCCTTTAACTGAAATTTTCTCCATAATAGGAAAAGTAACTCCAAAATTTACAGAACAAAATTCTAAAATCTCTAAATTAGTTCCTGGTTCTTGACGCATAAAGTTATTTGCTGGAAAAGCAATTATTACAAAATCATTATCTTTAAACTGCTCATACAACTCCTGTAGTTCCGCATATTGCGGAGTATATCCACATTTACTTGCAGTATTAACAATCATCACTTTTTTCCCTTTTAATTGCTCGAAAGAGAACGCTTCACCATTTATATCAACAGCTGTTAAGTTATAAAATGGTGTAGATGAAAGTGCAGAATTGAAGATTGAAGAAGCCATAATAAACAATAAACTAATCAAATATACTTTTTTCATTGAATTATATTTTTGAACACAACTTTTAGAATAACAAACATATAACTTCAATGTTCGAAACAAATAAACAGCCTTGAAAAATAACTTTATTGAACTATAGATTGTTTAACTTTTATAATCTTAAATCTTATTTATTAATTATAATATATTTTGTCATGTCTGTTTACAAAAAACATATACTATATGCTGTTAGAATAGCAATTGGAATCGTTTTTATACTAAGTGGTGCTTTTAAATTATCAACAATTCCATCTTTTGAAAATCTCCTTTTAAAACTGGATATAATAAGTTGGAAATACGTTGAAGTTCTTTCACGAGCAATAATAAGTTTTGAATTTTTAATAGGGGTTTTATTAATAGCTAATATCTATATCAAAAAAACTTTACAAATTACTTTATATACACTGATTGGCTTTTCGTTTATACTGGTTTATCTCTATTTTTTTGTAAGTACACAAGATAATTGTGGTTGTTTCGGAGAAATAATAAAACTTAATCCTATAGAGTCGATTATAAAGAATTTAATTTTGATAGCTCTTGTAATTATATCCCTAAAAAATAAAGAATCTATTGTAAATGAGTGGTTTAAAATGCATAGAAAAATTATATTAATAATATTGGCGATTGGTGCATTCGCCTGGCCTTATATAGCCTATATGCCCATGAGTAAAAATATCAAAAGTAACTACACTATTAAAAATCCATTTTATATAGATCAAGAAACTATGGAAAGTGTAAAT
This sequence comes from uncultured Marinilabiliaceae bacterium, assembly GCA_964532085.1. Lineage (GTDB taxonomy): Bacteria > Bacteroidota > Bacteroidia > Bacteroidales > Marinilabiliaceae > CAZHHH01. Next base: position 11,837 of record CAZHHH010000036.1, on the reverse strand, counting down.
TTTAACACTCAAGATTCTGTAAATCTCACACAAGGGAAACATATTATCTGTTTTGCCTCATTAACCTGTCCAGCATGCAAAAGGGCTATTTCAAAGCTTTCAAGCATACATCAGAATAATCAAGAGAAACTCTCAATTTATATTATTTTTTTAGATACAGCCGATAGAGATAATCTATTGGAGGATTTAATAGCGGAAACTGGATTGACGACAATACCATACACTTTTATGCCTCTTGAAGATTTTGTAAAGACTTCACATAGCCAATTACCATTTATTGTATTCTCAGAAGATGGTGAGGCTAAGGACCTTAGAAACTACAGCGATTTACATATAAATAACATTTTTTCATTTTTTAGCAAATAACTTTTTTGATGCTTTCTTGTTATATAGTTATCACATACAATTTGTTGTGATTTTATATTTACAAACTTTAAATAAATTATTATGAAAAAGATTTTTGCTTTAGTCGCAGTGGCGTCATTATTTATGCTTTCATCATGCAGTAAAGACAGCAATGGTACTGGAGAGAATATTAACGGCATTTGTGAATGTACCGTTAAAGTGATGGGAAAAACTATAAGTAAAGAGGACATCGAATACGAGGGAAAATGTTCTGAATTAAATGAAGATGTCGTTGTAGGAAAAATGACATGTAAACCTAATTAGAAATTAAAATAAAAAACGGCTGTTATCTTGAAGTAACAGCCGTTTTTATTATAAAATATACCCCTCTACTAGAATAATTTTTTAAGTTTTTTACCTAAATCTTTAGCTTTCTCTTCTAGTTCAGGATTATTTTTCAATTCTTCTTTTGCTTTTTGTTTCAGTTTTTCTGCCTCTTTCTCTAACTCTTTTTCAATCTCTTCCTTTTTAGCCTCAAGCTCTTCTTTTGCTTCATCTATAATTTTTTCTTGAACTTGTGACTTAAACTCATCAACAACAGCATCTTTAATTGCTTTTGTAGCTTCACCTGTATCAAGTTTTATTTTTGGGTCATCAACAGTTCCAGTAATTTTAATACCAACCATAACATCTCCACCAGCACCAACATTTGCACCTAAAAGTCCAGCTACCTTATTCAAATCTTTACGTGACATAGGCATTTTCATACTATAGTTCATTTTCTGATCTAAACCTTGTGAACCTTCAACATTTAGCTTAGAACCAAAAACATTTACATCAAAAGGTTTGATAAATAGAGTTCCATCTTCAATTGTGAAATATGCACTTAAATTATTCACATTAGCAACTTTATATTTATCATCTTTTAGCATTGTGGCTAGCCCAGTCTGCACCTTTGCTCCTTCCACTTTAATTGCACTTGAAGAAAATAGTCCACCACCATTAACAGAACTCAAAATTGGAGAAAACTCATCACCAATTAAAGAGTTAAAATTAAAATTAAGTGAAACTCTTCCCTCTGCTAATTTAGCAATTGGCAAAAATGATTCTAACATTGAAACAGAGGTCGCTGCCTGCTGAATATCAATAGAGTTAACCTTCATATCAAAAGCCATTTTGGGCTCTTTTTCATTCTCTGTATTATATTCTCCATTTAAAACAACAGAACCACCAAGTAGATTAGTACCAACACCTTTCATATCAATTTTTCCATTCTTGATAACTAAAGCGCCTTTAGTATTTGTTAATTCCATTTTATCATACAATATTTTGTTAATATTTGTAGTCATAACAAAATCTATATTCTTTGGAATCATAATTGTTTCCGTAGGTTCGCTATCATCTTCCACAACCTCTTCTTCCTCATCGCCAGCAAGTTCCATTAGCTCATTTGCATCTATGTATTTTGAAGTGTGAGCTAAATTTCCTTTGATAACATCATCTCTTAATGCAAAAGCAAGATAATTTTCCAGCTTTCCAGTTAAAGAGAAATCACTTTCACCTAGACGACATACAAAACTTTTCAACTCAACATATTTTGGTGTAAAACCAAGCGATGCATCATCAATATATACACTGTTTGGCAAGTCATCACTACTAAATGAGAAGTTAGATAATTTCAGATATCCATCAGCTTTAACATCTTCAAATTTTTCAGTTTCAAGGGTATTAAAATCACTATTTATAGCTAAATCTGCATCTAAAATTCCCTTTATTACCATATCATCAAGTTCTACAGCTTCCATAAGAGAACCGAGATTAAGTTTACCTTTCATCGACGCATCAAAAGTGGCGTTAGAAATTGGAGTAACAACCTTTAACTTTGCATCAAAAGGTGAATTGTCTAACTCAAAATGAAAAGTTTTCAACTCTGCAACTGTTTTGTCTAAATTACCTCCTGGATTATTAATAAAGAAGTTCACACCAATATTATCAATACTTTTTGGCAAATCTGGATATTGAATTCTTCCTTTATTTACATCAAAAAGTAGATTAAATGCAGGCAAATTATCTTCATCAATAAATTTTCCTTTAGCCAATGCCTCAATTGCAAGAGTACCGTCAACTTTCAGTCCTTCAAAATCTGACATAAACTCTTTTGGAACAAGAGCTAACAATGTTTTAAAATCAGTTGCACTGCTTGCTAGTTTCACATCTAAATCAAAACCTTCATCTAGCATCGCAACAGTTCCATCAAAAAAGAGAGGTATTTTATTAAAAACTAACTCATTCTCTTCAAAAGTAAAAATAAAATTATCTAAATCTGCTCCAATTTTAGCATCTAAATCTACAACAGAATTTGACAGTAACTGAACTCCATCCATATTTACATTGAGAGCATCTATACCACTTTTGATATTTAATGTAGTATAAGCTTGCTGCATATCTCCAGAAAGATTTAAGTTAAAACCATCAATTTTAGTAACTAAATCCATCGTTTCGTCAGCAAAACCAATGCGTGCATCTTTTATTCTAAATGAACGTAATTGTGCACTAAAACCAGATAAGTCTGCATCTTCGTCATCTTCAATTTCCTCCTCATCTTCGAACGATTCTGGTACAATATCCCAGTTTGCAAGTGAATCAGCATTAACTTGTAGATTAAAATATGGCTCATTTACAAAGATTGATTTTATCTCAAAAGCCTCGCCAGATATAGCACTCATTACGTCAACAGCAACCGAAAAACGGTTTACACATATTAATGTATCACCCTCAAATGGTTCTTTATTAATAACCGTTAGTCCATCAAGACCAATATTCAAATTTGGAAAATTTTTAATTAATGAGAGTGAAAATGAACTCCAATCAACAGTTGCATGAATCTCTTCATTAATTATCTCCTTTACCTTCTCCTCTATTTTACCTTTAAAAATAAATGGTGCAGTAAGGAGCAAAATGAAAATCACCGCTATGGTGCCAAAAAATATTTTTAGAAAACGTTTCATATTATGTTATATTAATAGTTTTGAATTTAATGAACATCCAAATTAATGAAAATATATTAAAATGTCACCATTTTTTAACAGGATATTTTTCAAAATCTGAGTTTTTAAGATATCTTCATTTTCTACTAACAAGTTTCAAAATAATAAGCTATTTTTGTTTTACACATTTAAAATAAACTATAGAGAAAGTGGATATAAAACATAAACTACTCAATCTTTTTGAGAATTGGGCTAATGAAAAAGCCATATCAATAAATAAATTACCAATCTCTGGTTCTAACAGAGAATATTTCAGAATTATTTCTGAAAATAAAAAAGCTGTAGCCGCAGTTGGGTACGAATTAAAGGAGAATATTGCTTTTATAGAATTTAGTAAGTTTCTTAAAGAAAAAGGCTTAAAAGTTCCTGAGATATATGCAGTTGCAGAAGATAAAACCTCTTATTTAATTGAAGATTTTGGCGATGTTACTCTATATGATTTTTTAGAAAAAAACAGAAAAGGGGTTGATATACCTAACCAAATTAAGGATTATTATAAAAAAGCTATAACGCAACTTATTCTATTTCAAACAGAAAGCTCTGAGTTAGACTATTCGCTTTGCTACCCACGCCACACTTTTGATAATCAGTCAATAATGTGGGATTTGAATTATTTCAAATATTATTTTCTAAAATTAGGCGATATAATTTTTGATGAACAACTGTTGGAAAATGATTTTCAAAAATTTGCTGAATATCTCACTACTGTTGATAATGACTACTTTATGTATCGTGATTTTCAAAGTAGAAATATTATGATAGTTGATAACGAACTTGCTTTTATAGATTACCAAGGTGGCAGAAAAGGTGCTTTACAATATGATTTGGCTTCGCTTTTATATGATGCAAAAGCTGATTTACCAAAAGAATTTAGAGAAAGACTATTAGATTTTTATATAGAAAATATTTCTCAAAAAATAGAGATAAATAAAAATAAATTTAAGACAGAATTCTACTTTTTTGTTTTGATGCGAATAATGCAAGCAATGGGAGCTTATGGCTTTAGAGGATATTTTGAGAAAAAAGAGCACTTCTTAAAAAGTATCCCATTTGCCATTGAAAATCTAAAATATATTTTGACAAAAGTTGATTTATCCGAATACCCAATGCTTAAAAATACTTTGGAAGATGTAACAAAATCATCAAAACTTATAGAAATATCAAAAAGTGCAGATTTAATGGTTGCTATAACTAGTTTTTCATATAAAAAAGGAATTCCTGTTGATACATCGGGCAATGGTGGCGGTTTTGTATTTGATTGTCGTGCTATTAATAATCCAGGCAGATACCCTGAATATCGTGATAAAACAGGCAGAGACAAAGAGGTGATTGACTTTTTTGCAGAAAACTCTGAAATTGATATTTTTTTAGAAGATGTATATAAAATAGTTGACCGTTCGGTGGAGAACTATCTTGAGCGAGGTTTTAAAAACTTGATGGTTAATTTTGGTTGTACTGGTGGACGACATCGTTCGGTATATTGTGCAGATAGTTTGGCTAAATACTTGAAAGAGAGATATGGTGTGAGGATTAATTTGAGGCATGTGGAGCAGAACTTTTAGAAAAGATGAAAACTGAGAGATGAGAGATGAGAGATGAAAGTTACTTATCCGCCAAGTACACAAAGAATGTACAAAGAAGACAGAGTACACGGAACATACATAATTTATCTATTGATAGATTACCCCAAATGGGGTAAAATATAGATAACCCCGTAATTCATTACGGGGTAGATAATCTAATCCAAACCAACCCCGAAGTGGGTTGAATGTGATATGTCAAACCATAACAACTGTGAGAATCTTATGGTAAAAAACAATTTAAAGTAAATAACAGCTAATTAAAAAAACAATTATTTTTATAAAACAAGATGGATATAATAATACCATTATTACTTTTACTATTAATAGTATCACCTTTTTTCTCTTCTTATTTAGGTAAACTAAGTAAGAACGGGGCTGGTGCGTATTTTTCTATCTTGCCTTTTTCAATTTTTATTACACTTCTGTTCGCATATAACAATTTAGAGTTCAACAACTATCAACTTTTAAACAGTTCGTGGGGGTTTTTGAAATCGATGGAATTTTGTTGGCGATTGGATGGACTTAGTATAATTATTGCCCTAACAATAAGTAGCATTGGAGGCTTAGTTCTCTTATACGCTCACTTTTATATGTCAAATTATCCCGAACGCAATAATTTCCTATCATTCTTAACGCTATCAATTGGTGTTTCATTAGGGATTGTTCTAACTGACAACTTAATGGTGCTATTTTTCTTTTGGGAGATGATTAATATTTCATCATTTTTCTTAATTGGACATCATCATAAAAGAAAAAACATAAGAAAAGAAGCTCGAGATACTCTATTAATCAATGCATTTGGCAGTCTGTCACTACTTTTTGTAATTTTGGTAATTGGGCAAATCGCTGATACTTATAATATCTCTTTGCTTTTAGAAAATAATATTCATCTTGGTAACCACCCATATTATTCGTTACTATTAATTCTCTTTTTAGTAGCAGTATTAACAAAGTCTACACAGTTTCCATTTCACAACTGGCTTTTAAAAGCAATGTCTGCACCAGCACCAGCAAATGCTTTATTACATAGTGCAACTTTTGTAAATATGGGACTATTTTTGCTACTAAGACTACATCCTATCTTAGGCGGTACAATGGTTTGGCGTTATACACTTATAGCGATGGGTACAATCTCACTAATAATTGGATCTACTTTAGCATTGGGTCAACGACATTTCAAGAGAATATTGGCATACACAACAGTTAGTACATTGGGATTAATCACACTACTGATTGGAATAGACACACCAACTGCATTAAAAACAGCACTTTTATTAATAATATTACACTCCATATACAAAAGTGCCCTATTTTTAATTGCGGGTATTGTTCATAAAAGCTCTGGTACACATAAATTATATAGACTTGGTAGAATGATTAAACATCTGCCAATAACTGCAATATCAGCATTTTTGGCATTGATATTAATGGCTGGTTTACCTTCAATAATGAGCGTTATTGGAAATGAGATAATAGTTGAAGGAAAACTACATCTACCAATTTTAACCAGCATAATTATTCCAACTGTTATTATCTCTAATGTATTCATGGTCAGCATTTCGGCTATTTTAGCAATAGAAGTTTTTCTAACTAAAAAAAGAGATTATATAAATATAAAATTTATTTACGAAAGAGATTTTCCTCTACTTTTTATAATTATTCCGCTAATTTTATCGCTTTGTGGATTTATAATTGGAATATATCCCACGTTAATCGAAACTGGTCTTGCAAACGCACTATATTTTGTACAAAGTAGAAGTACGCATTCTCATATAGAATTTTGGGAAAAGATGAATGAAGGCATAATATTATCAGTTATTACAATACTTTTTGCAGCATTAGTTATTATTTTCAGAAAAGCAATATCTTACTATATTTTTATGATAACCAAAAAAGTGAAATATTTTAAATTTAAAAAAGAAGATAGATGATAGTCGCTATTTTTATACTAATCCCATTAATAGCAATGACTTCGCTTTATTTTATAAATAAAAGTGGAGCAAATAAACGTAGTGCAATTTTTTTCGCTTTTACAAACTTTTTAGCATCAGCAATATTAATTCCTGTAATAAAGTATAAAAAACATTTAATATTATCTGTTAATTTCTTAAAAACAAACTTTCTAATTGACGGTTTATCAACTTTTATGCTTTTTGCATCCGCAACTACCATTTTTGTGATAACGCTCTACTCTTCGCGAGGTGTAAAGAAATCCATAAGAAAAAATAGATATTTCTTTATCTTTTTTACACTTGTTTTAGGAATAAATGGAATACTGATAACCACTGATTTCATATCACTTTTTATATTTCAAGAAGTTATAATTTTATCTGCATACTATCTGTTTACAACCAAAAAAGTAGTAAATGAACCTTTAAAATCACCTCTATTATCAAAGCTCAATTTCATAACTTCATTGATAATAGTTATAGGTATAATTTTGATATACAGCAACACTAATTCATTATGTTTTGCAACGCTTTCAGAGTATTTTATCACTTCTAAAAATATTGGTTGGACACTTTTTGGATTATCAATAATGTTTTTAGGTACGTTGATAAAAATCACTTTATTCCCTCTTTTTTATAGAAAAACAAAGAAAATAAGCTCTTCACAATACTCTGCAACGGCAATTTTTAGCGGTCTATTAGTACACATTGTACTCTATATATTCATCAGATTTTATACAATTTTCCAATTTTATGAATACTTTTTAGCCAGTATAATTTTATTAGTTTTTGGACTACTATTTCTTTTTGGTGGAACAGCTATATCTGCACTGCAAAACAATTTTAGAAAAACATTTACAACCCATATCATCGGGCAAGTTGGCTTTATGCTCATAGCTCTATCCCTCAACACAATAACTGCATTAATCGCACTACTATTCTTGATTTTGCATAATATGTTTGCAAAAAGCAACATTTTTTTAATCGCAGGATGGATTAATAGACACACCGGAACACTTGACATACACTCACTTAGCCAGGTATTAAAACAGAGTCCATTAATCGGTTTTAACTTTTTCATTTCAGCATTTAGCTTAGCAGGAATACCGCCTTTGGGAGGCTTTTTTGGAAAGTATTTATTGTTAAAAGCTGGAATAGAGATAGATTATATTATTATCACTTTAATAATTATTTTTAGTGCAATACTTTTTCTTTATGTTATGATAAAAATATGGCTGGAGGTATTTTGGAAAGTTGAACCAACATCAAATATAAAGCTAAAATTAAAGAAAAAAGATTATTGGATGATTCATTCATCAACAATTTTAACAATAGCAATTATTGCTCTTGGAGTATTTGCTCAAACAGTAGTTAAATTTGCTGAACCAATTGCAAAACAGCTACTTGATGTAAATTTATATCTTTCATTTTTTAGATAAGAATTATAATTATGCTAAACGCAATGATTTTTGCCGCTGGTCTTGGCACAAGATTACGACCACTAACAAACAGTAAACCAAAAGCGTTGGTAGAACTTAATGGTAAACCTCTTTTGCAAATTGCCATTGAGAAAATAAAAAAATTGGGAATAACTAAGATAGTAATAAATGCACACCATTTTTCAGAACAAATAATCTCTTTTGCAGAAAAGTATGAGGATAAAGATGTAGAGTTAATAATTTCTGACGAAACAAATCAACTTTTAAATACTGGTGGTGGGCTTATGAAAGCCTCACAATATTTTGACAAAAATAGTGATATTTTAATTTATAATGCAGATGTTATTACTACTGCACCTATTGATTTGCTGATTAAAACACATCAAAAGCAGGAAAATTTGGCAACTTTAATGACTCAACAAAGAAACGCTTCTCGTTTTTTATATTTTGATAAAAACAATCAACTCACAGGATGGAGAAACCCAAAAACTGGTGAGGAAATATGGACACAAGACTCCCCCACTGCTACACCTATGGGTTTTAACGGTGTTCATATTATAAACTCACAAATATTTGATTTAATAAAAAAAGAGGGTGAATTTTCCATAATTCCAGAATATTTAGAATTGGCAAAAGATTATTCCATAAAAGGGTGGAGCGATTGGGCAGGTATTTGGCAAGATGTGGGGACGCCAGAGAAATTAAGGGAAATTGAGGAGATGGGGATTGTTTAACCGCAGAGGCACAGAGGGCGCAGAGATTTTCAATGTTTTTACCATATAGCGAACAAAGAATTTTAAGATTTTTCCGCAAAGTTTTTTTTATATTTTATCATATAGATATACAAAGGATTATATGGAATTCACAAAGAGTTTTAAGATAATTTATTAACGCCGTAGGTGTGACACATAAATTATTTTCACGTAAAAAGAGAGGATGCAAAGGGCACGCATTGTATTGCACATTGGGAATCATAAGATGAAAGATGAAAGTTGAAAGTTGAAAGTTGAAAGTTGAAAGTTGAAAGTTGAAAGCTGGGTCTCGGCCCAGTCTCGTCGCAGGCGAGGTTTGGTCAACCCTTAGTAGGGAAGGTCAAAATGAATGAGTGGAGAGATGAAAACTGAAAGTTGGGTCTCAGCCCAATCTCGTCGAAGGCGAGGATGAAAGTTAAAAGCCAAAACGGTCAATAATTACATTGATAATTGAACATTGATAATTGAACATTGATAATTGTACATTGATAATTGCACATTGATTATAGGTGTGACACATAGACTTATATTAGTCTATAACCCCAAACTCCTCTTGCTTTCAGCTAGACACACTAAAGTGGACGCTACCATAGATAATAACTATTTTAAAATTAAGTTATGATAATTTGAAAATTCTGTTCTTATAATTTTATTCACTATTGTCCGATAAAAAATCACAAAGTAAAAAAATGAGATTTAGCTACGCTGAACTTCGTTTCTCACTACGTTCGAAATGACAATCAGTAAGTTAAGTATTAGGTGGTGGGGGTGTTTTGCGGCTTTGCCGCAAACCACCCCCACCACCCAACCGAATCCTGCAAAACACAATGTCATTCTGAGCGAAGCGAAGAATCTAAAAATTTTAATCGGACAACAGTAAATTTTAATAAGTTAGACTTACTGGTTATTTATAATATTTACTGCGGAGACGCTGAGAAAAGATTTCCAAAAAATAAAGAGCTAAGATAAGAAAAATTAATTCAGAACAATAGATTATTCAACAAAAATCAAACTAAAGAGATATAAAAGTCTATAATATTTTTAAAGTATAATATTTGTCTATATTTGCATAAAAATTATAAATTTCAAGAACAAAATAAATTTTAAAAAAGATGTTAGAAACAATTCCTTTGTGGGCATCAATACCGTTTTTATTGATGCTTTTAATGATTGCAGTTGGTCCACTTATGTTTAATGAATGGTGGGAAAGTAATAGAAATAAATTAATTACTTCATTAGTCTTAGGTATTCCAACAGCAATTTATTTGCTTGTAGTTGGTAAATCTGATGGTGCAGGTGCACTATCTCATCAACTAATTTTTGATTACATACCTTTTATTATTTTATTAGGTGCACTTTTTGTCATCACCGGTGGCATCCATCTTAGCGGTGATATTCAAGCAAAACCAGCAATTAACACTTTGTTTTTAGCTATTGGTGGAATTTTAGCATCATTTATGGGTACAACTGGTGCTGCTATGCTATTGATTAGACCAGTAATTAGAACCAACTCACAGCGTAAATATAAAGTACATACAATTCTATTTTTTATCGCTATTGTGGCTAACTGTGGAGGTTTATTAACACCTCTTGGTGATCCTCCTTTATTCTTATTATATTTAAGAGAAGCTCCTTTCACTTGGTTTATGTACATGTTACCTGAATGGTTAACAGCAAACGTGATTTTACTTTTAGTATATTTCATATTTGACACATATTATAGCAAAAAAGAGCCTATTTCAAATATTAAGGCAGATAAAAGTAACGTAGAGCCAATAAAGCTTTCAGGAAATATTAACTTTATTTTCTTATTGGGAGTTGTATTATCCGTAGCATTTTTAAATCCACAATATATTCCAATAATGAAAGAAGTTCCTGCATTCTTATTTATTAGAGAAATAGTTATTTTAACCATGGCAGGTCTTTCATTAGCATTTTCATCTAAAAAGGTTAGAGAAGCAAACAGTTTTACATGGGGACCAATAACAGAAGTTGCCTACCTTTTCTTAGGCATTTTTGTTACAATGGTACCTGCACTTATCTATTTAGAAAACAATGCTGCCAGCTTTGGAATAACTTCTGCGGCGCAGTTCTATTATGCAACTGGTAGTTTAAGTGCATTTTTAGATAACGCACCAACAGCTGTTGCCTTTCACAATTTAGCATTAGGTTTACCATCTGAATTTAGCGAAGGTGCAACTTTAGTTGCAGGAATCCCAGAAGGATTCTTAACTGCAATCTCTCTTGGTTCTGTTCTATTCGGCTCAATGACATACATTGGTAACGGACCAAACTTTATGGTAAAAGCAATAGCAGAAGAAAACAACATACCAATGCCAAGCTTCTTTGGTTATATGTTTAAATTCTCACTGATTGTTCTGTTACCAATCTATATTATTATTCAACTGATATTCTTATAAATAAAGAGTTTATAACATTTTTTAAAAGCATCGTCGATTTTGAATTGATGATGCTTTTTTTATATAATAGCATTGCTGAAACACACTACTTTAAAAATTATCCTTATTTTTAATTTAACATTTTTTTTGTTCTATAAATAAAAATGTTTATATTTGATTCTAATGTTAAAAAAAAGAGAGCTCAAAAGGTGCACCTATTCATTGAAGTTTGGTGAGATAGGTGCAATAAAGGGGCGGTTATATGAGAGTTGCCACCAATGTTATAAATCCCCAATCAATTGATATAGCGCACTATATGAAAC